>NZ_JBEXLA010000009.1:0-257753 GCF_040609715.1 Streptomyces sp. NPDC004610
GGGGGGGGGGGGGGGGGGGGTGGGGGCGGGGGGGGGGTCTCGGGCGCCCCGCCCCCCCCCCCCCCACTTCTCAGCCTAGGGCGTGTCGTTGCGCGGGGTGAGTCTCCACAGCCGGACCGGCATCGCGCTCACCCGGCCCGACCGCCGCTGCCGCTCCCAGGCGGCCCGGCCGACCGCGCGGTAGAAGGCGGCGCGCTCGGGGGCGGGCAGGACGGCGGCGTAGTAGTCGCCGAAGGTCGCCGCGTGGAAGTGCTCGTACTGGGCGGCGTCCCGGACGGTGACCACCGCCTCCCGCTCCCAGTGCTCGGTGAGGTCGAAGAACTCCCCCAGGAGCAGGGCGAGTTCGGGGACCGGGCGGGTGCGGGTGGCGATCGGGAGGACTCCGTGATCGCCGAGCAGCCCCGGTACGGCGTCCCGTCGCACACCCAGTTCGGTCAGCGCGTCGCGGACGATGTCGTCCTCGCCGCCCAGGCCGTGGCGGTCCGCGACGGGGTGATAGGTCGTCAGGAGGAAGGAGCCGCCCGGCCGCAGCTGGGCCCGCACCCACTCCAGCACCCGGTGCTCCACCGGGTACAGCCAGTGCAGTACGGAGGTCATCGTCACCACGTCCGCGCGGTACGGCAGCGGGGCCGGGGCGGTGAGGTCGGCGCGGTGCAGCACCACCCGGGGTCCGGCCGGGCGCAGCCGCTCGGTGGCCTCGGCGATCCGGTGCTCGGAGCGCTCCAGGCCCACGGCCAGCCGCAGTGACGGCAGCCGGTCCAGGGCCTCCTGGAGCAACTGCCCTATGCCGCTGCCCAGATCGATCAGCACCTCGGGCGTGCCGGGCACCCGGTCCAGCACCCAGTCGCGGTCGTGGACCTGCCGCAGCCGGCTGGCGTCGTCGTAGCCACCGAGGATCCGGGCCTGGGCCTCGGTCCGGGAGAGGGTCACGGGCGGGTCTCCTCCGTCGTCGGGGCGGGCGCCGCGATCAGGGACTCCAGCCGGCCGCGCACCTCGCTCTGGTCGTAGCGCTTGAAGAGATTGATGCGGTTGCGGGCCAGGTCGCCGCGGTGGACGAGTTCGTACAGGTGCTGGCGCTGGCCGAAGGTGTCGCCGGTCAGTTCCCAGGCCAGGCGCAGCAGCCGGGACTTGCGTTCGGCGTCGATGCCCCGGCCGCGCATATAGCGGTCCAGGAGGGGCCGCAGCCGGGGGTGGGCGAGATCCTTCCCGGTGGGCTGCATCAGCAGCCCCGACGCCCCGATGCGGCGCAGCACGTCCACCGCCCCGTCCGCCACCTCCGCCGACCACACCCGGCTCGCCGCGGTGTCACCCGGCGCCAGCAGCCCGCCGTCGGTGACCTGGGCGCGGGCCTCGGCGGCGTCCAGGAACAGCTCGGTCAGCTCCGCGTACGAGGCGAGCCGCCCCAGGTCCTCCTGGATGTTGCGGAACCCGTCGACGCCGATGCTCTCCGCCACCAGCGTCGCCGTCGCCAGCAGGGTGCGCAGCCGCTCCCGGTAGCGGACATGGCCGATGTACGCCGACCAGGCGTTGATCCGGCCCAGCCCGACCCGGGCGAGGTCGGCGTCCCGCAGCAGGAACACCCGGTCCCAGGGCACCAGGACATCATCGAAGAACAGCATGGCGTCCTGCTCGTCGTAGCGCGCGCCGAGCGGATGCGCGTGCCCGAACGGCTCGGCGCCCAGCGGCTCCCGGCACAGCGTCACCAGCCCCGGGGTGTTCAGCGGCAGCGCGAACCACACCACGAACTGCTCCCCCCGGCGCTGCGCGAACGAGGCCGAGAGATAGACGAGGACCTCGTGCGCCATGGGCGCGAGGGTGGTCAGCTGTTTCGCGCCGCGCACCACGATCCCGTCGTCCCGCTCGGCCAGGACGCGCAGGGCGAGATCGGGGTCGTCGACCGGGTCGGCGGAGCGGTCGATCTGGGGATCGCCGAGCGCGTGGGAGAGCACCAGATCGTTGGTGGCGCAGTGCCGGTACCACGCCTCGGCGTTGGCGCCGAAGTCGGCGCGCACTTTCGCAAGCTGGTTGCGGAAGTCGTAGACGCCTACCGCGATCGACGCCATGAACGCGGGCGAGCGCCCGTGCTGACCCAGCGAGGCGGCGTGCCAGAACTCGGCGCTGCGCCGCTGGAGCCGCAGCTCCTCCAGGGTGCGCGGCGGCTGGTAGGCGCGGGCCAGCCGCAGCCCGGAGTCCGGGTCCTGGTAGGTGAGCAGCTCCCGGTGGTCCGGGTCGTGCTGGAGGTCGAGCAGCCCGGCGAGGGTGTCCACGGCGGGCCGGAACGCCGGGTGCCCGGCCGGGTCGGTGATGCGGGCGCCGTCTGAGGTGCGGTTGGAGGCAGAGCTCAACGTCGCTCTTCAGATAGTCCCCTTCGCTGCCGGTGAGCGTCGCCCGTTCCATCTGCCGGTTAACCTTCTGACCCTTGAGAACAGGTCGTTGGTCGCGTACACAGAGACGCACGTTCAGGGTCAAGTGCACCGGGACAGCGCTGAGACTCTGCCACTACTGGGGCTCTACCATCAGCTTCAGGCCGCATCGCTGTGCCAAGCGGACTCCGTGGCCATGATCGAACAGCTTCGAAAGGGTTCCCCGTGACGACCGGATCCCCTCGCTGGTTCAAGTCTTCGTACAGCGCCAACGGAGGCGAGTGTGTTGAAGCCGCCGCAAACCTCGTCACATCGCATGGTGTCGTGCCGGTCCGGGATGGCAAAAACCCGGGCGGCCCTGTGCTGAACGTGTCCATCCCCGCGTTCGCCGGACTGGTCGCCCTCGCCCGGTCCAGCAACATCTAATCGAACCGCGCTGCCCCCGAGCCCCGCCGTTTCCAATCCTCCGGAACGGTGGGGCTCGGGTACGTCATACAGCGAGATTCAGGGACAGCACGGCGCGGGTCCACGCGTCCGGGGCCCCCTCGGCGGGGGTGCGGTCTGTCAGGAAGACGCCCCACCGGCAACGGAGAACGAGGAGGACGGACTGGACAGCGCCCTGGTGGTGCAGTCCAGTTCCTGGCCGGACCCCTGGCTGGTGGCGGGCTGGGCGCTGGCCGCCACCAGCAGACTGCGGATCGCCGTCGCCCACCGCGTCGGCACCACCGCCCCCACGGTGTCCGCGCGCGCCCTGGCCACCCTGGACCGGCTCTCCGGCGGCCGGGCGGCGGCCCATGTCATCGTCGGCTCCAGCGACGCCGATGTGGCCCGCGACGGCGACACCCTCGGCAAGGCGGACCGCTACCGCCGCGCCGGGGAGTATCTGGAGATCTTCGGCCGGACCCTGCGCACCCAAGAGGACTTCGACCACGACGGCGAGTTCTACACCGTGCGCGGGGCCCGCTCCGGTCTGCTGCCCCGCCCCCGCGCCGAACTCCTCTCCTTCGGCGGCTCCTCGCCCGAGGGCGTCGAACTCGCCGCCCGGCACGCCGATGTGTACGCGGTGTCACCCGCCCCGCTGTCGGTGACCCGCCACCGCATCGCCCGCGCCCACACCGCCGCCGCGGCCCATGGCAGACGGCTGCGGATCTGGCGCCATGTCACGGTGGTCACCGCCCGCACGGACGAGGAGGCGGAGCGCCGCGCCCGGCAGTTGCGCGCCGAGACGCTCCGGCTGACGTCCGGGCCGGACGCGGCCCGCTACCGGGACGCCGTCCAACTGGACCGCGAACGCGACCGCGACCGCGCGCCCGACCTCACCGCCTATGTCTCCCGGGCCCTGGCCGGTGCCTACATCGGCTCCCTGGACACGGTCGCCGCCCGGATCGGGTCGCTGCGCACGGCCGGTGTCGACATCGTCCAACTGGACATGGCCCTGGAGACGGACGAGGACCGCGCGCTGCGCCGGGCGCTGGTCCAGCGCCTGCGGGCACCGGGCCGCCGGGGCTGGTGACCCGGGCCCGGATCCCTCCCCTCATGCCCGCTACGCATATCGCCACCCACAGGTGATTATCAGCCAGTACTTAGGTTAGGCTAACCATGTTTTTACGAACTCTTGGCCGTCCGGCCCTGTGCTGACGGCTGCCCTCTCCCGTTCCCGTTCCACAGGAGTCGTCCCCGTGCGCGCACACCGCTTCCGCAAGTCCATCGTCGTGACCGGTTCGGCCCTGTGCGCGGGACTGGTGCTGAGTGCCTGCGGCGGCGGGTCCGACGAGAAGGCGGAGCCGGCCGGCGGCGAGGGCGCGAAGACCGTCACGATCACCACCGCCAAGGGTGAGCTGGCGGTTCCCCTGAAGCCCGCCCGGGTGGCCGCGCTGGACAACACCTCCTTCGCCACCCTCAAGGCGTTCGGGGTGAAGCCGGTCGCGGTGCCCAAGGCGCTGCTGCCGAACGAGGGCTTCGAGGACTGGAAAAACGATTCCTCAATCCAGGATGTCGGCACCCACCGCGAGCCCCGCTTCGAGGCCCTCAACGCCGCCGAGCCGGATCTGATCATCGGCGGCTACCGCTTCACCGACCACCACGACAAGCTCTCCAAGATCGCGACGACCATCGACGTGGCCCCCTCCGACGAGGCCGAGGACGGCTATGTCAACGCGCTGCTGACCCAGACCGAGACCCTCGGCGCGGTCTTCGGCAAGGAGGCCGAGGCCAAGGAGATCACCGGCGCGCTGGACCAGGCCCGGACCGACGCCACCGCCGCCACCCAGGGCGAGAGCGTCTTCCTCGCCGTCGCCAGCGCGGGCAAGGTCGACAACGGCGCCAGCCGCATCGGCCGCCTCGCCGAGCCGCTGAACCTCAAGAACGTGCTCAGCGCCGAGGGCGAGGACAGCACCTCGGTCCACAACGACTCCGGCCTCGCGCCCGAGACGGTCGCCAAGCTGAACCCCGACTGGGTCATCATGCTCGACCGCGACGCCGCCGTGGGCACCGAGGACGGCTCCGAGGCCGTCGCCGCGAAGAAGATCGTGGACGGCATGGAAGCGTGGGACAAGACCACCTTCCGCACCAAGGACCAGGTCATCTACCTCGACGACGACTTCTACCTCTCCGAGGGCATCCAGGCGTACACCGCCGCGTTCACGCAGGTCACGACGGCGTTCGGCGCGGCCGGCTGATCCCCCGCCCGTGATGTCCGGCGCGGCCCCGCCCGTCCCGCACGGGCCGGGGCCGCGCCGTCCCGCCTAGGGGGTGTCCGACCCACGGATATCCGACAGACACCCCCAGCCCTCCCTCGCCCGGAAGCCCGATGAGCCGACCTCCCTCCCCACCCGCGCCGGACGCCCCCGCCGCCGCCCTCGCCCCCGCCGCCGCGCCGCCCGCCGCCGCGCCCGGCGTGCTGCGCCGCGCGGCCCTGCCGCTCGCCGCCCTCGTGGTCCTCGCCCTGATCGTGGTCTCGCTCTTCGTCGGTGGCTACGACATCGATCTGCGGGCCCTGTTCACCGACCCCGAGGCCCGGCGGATGTTCCTGATCTCCCGGGTGCCGCGCACCCTCGCGCTGGTCCTCGCCGCCGCCGCGATGGCGGTGTCCGGTGTCGTCCTCCAGATGCTGGTGCAGAACCGGTTCGTGGAGCCCACCACCACCGGCACCAGCGAGTGGGCGGCCCTGGGCGTGCTGCTGCTGACCCTGGTCGCACCGGCCGCCCCGCCGCTGGTGAAGATGGGCGCGGCCAGCGCCTTCGCGTTCGCCGGGGCGCTGGTGTTCCTGTTCGTACTGGGCCGGATCGCCCTCCGGTCGCAGGTCATCGTGCCGATCGTGGGCATCATGCTGGGCGCGCTGATCAGCTCGCTGACCCTCTACATCGCCTCCTCCACCAACCTCCTCCAGATGCTGGCGACCTGGCGCTCGGGCGGCTTCAGCTCGGTGGTGCGCGGCACCTACGAACCGCTGTGGCTGGTCGGCGCCATCGTCGTCGGGCTGTATCTGGCGGCCGACCGCTTCACCATCGCCGGACTCGGCCGGGACACCGCCATCAGCCTCGGACTGCCCTACCGGCGGATCCTGTTCACCGGGCTCGTCATGGTCGCCCTGGCCACCGGGGTGACCACGGTCGTCGTCGGGTTCATCCCCTTCCTCGGGCTGATCGTGCCGAACCTGGTCTCCATGGCGCGCGGTGACGACGTCCGCCGGAACCTGCCCTGGGTGGTGCTGTGCAGCGTCGCCCTGATGATCGTCTGCGATCTGGTCGGCCGGGTCGTCGTCTACCCGCTGGAGATCCCGGCGACGGTGGTGCTGGGCGCGGTGGGCGCGGTGGTGTTCGTGGTGATGATCCTGCGGCAGCGAGGGAAGGCACATGTCTGAGCGTCAGCCGAAGGTGCTGCTGCCCGCGGCCCACGAGGCCGGTGAGCAGGCACCCGCCCCCGCCACCGGCCTCCCCGTCCCCGCCCGCCTCGCCGTGGCCGCGCTCCTCGCCGCCGCCTCCGCCGGAGCGTTCCTCCTGCTCTTCATCGAGGGGTCGTTCGACTTCGCCATCGAGCGTCGGCTGACCATGTTCGGGACCATGGCCGTCGTGGCGTTCGCGCAGGCCACGGCGACGGTCGTGTTCCAGACCATCACCCACAACCGGCTGCTCACCCCGTCCATCATGGGCTTCGACGCCGTCTACATCCTGATGCAGACGCTGCTGGTCGCGGTCTTCGGCGGCAGCGTCCTCGCGGCCACCGACGGGGTGCCCAAGCTGATCACCCAGACCCTGCTGATGGCCGGGTTCACGGTCCTGCTGTTCAGCTGGCTGTTCTCCGGGCGGCGCGGCAGCCTGCATGTCCTGCTGCTGGTCGGGGTGGTGCTGGGGCTGGCCTTCCGCAGCCTCTCGGACTTTCTGCAACGCCTGCTGTCACCCGCCGAGTTCGACGTCCTGTCGGCCCGGCTCTTCGGACGGCTCAGCAGCGCCGAGGCCGAGCATCTGCCGCTGGCCGGGGGGGTCTGCCTGATCGTCGGCGCGGTGATCTGGCACCGCCGGCACCGGCTCGACACCCTGCTCCTCGGCCGGGACACCGCGACCAACCTCGGCATCGCCCACAAACGCGAACTGACCGTGCTGCTGCTCCTGATCGCGGTCCTGATCGCCATGTCCACCGCGCTCGCGGGCCCCATGACCTTCTTCGGATTCGTCACCGCGATGGTCGCCTACCAGCTCTCCGGCACCCACCGGCACGCGGTGGTGCTGCCGATGGCGTTCCTCATCGGGCTGATCACCCTGGCGGGCGGCCAGTTCGTGATGGAGCACGTCTTCTACGCCTCCGGCATGCTCACCGTCGTCATCGAGTTCCTCGGCGGGGCGGTCTTCCTCATCCATCTCCTCAGGAAGGGCACCCTGTGATCGAGTTCACCGACATCAGCAAGAGCTACGGCGACCACACCGTGCTCGGCCCCGTCTCCGGCCGGATCCCGGCGGGCGGGGTCACCTCCCTCGTCGGACCCAACGGCGCCGGGAAGTCCACCCTGCTGACCATCATCGGCCGCCTCGCCGAACCCACCTCGGGCACGGTCACCGTGGACGGCCTGGACATCCACCGGGCCAAGTCCCAGGAGGTCGCCCGCACCCTCTCCATCCTCCGCCAGGAGAACCACTTCACCGCCCGGGTGACGGTCCGCGAACTGGTCTCCTTCGGCCGCTTCCCGCACAGCCGCGGCCGGCTCACCCCCGAGTGCGTCGCGAAGATCGACGAGGCCCTCGGCTTCCTCCACCTCGGCGACCTCCAGCACCGCTACCTCGACCAGCTCTCCGGCGGCCAGCGCCAGCGCGCCTATGTGGCGATGGTGCTGGCCCAGGACACCCGGTACGTCCTGCTGGACGAACCCCTCAACAATCTCGACATGAAGCACTCCGTGCGGATGATGAGCCAACTGCGCCGCGCCGCCGACGAACTCGGCAAGACCGTCGTCCTCATCGTCCATGACATCAACTTCGCCGCGGCCTACTCCGACCGCGTCATCGCCCTGCGCGACGGCAAGGTGGCGGCCTCCGGCCCGATCGACGCCATGATGCGGGCCGAGGTCCTGAGCGATGTCTTCGACACGCCCGTGCGGATCCATGAGATCGAAGGCAGGCGGACGGCGGTGTATTACCGGTGATGGTCCGCTGCCGGTGACGGTCTACTGCCGGTGATGGTCCGCTGCCCGTGACGGTCCACTACTGGCGACGGTCCACGACCGGTGACGCGGGGCGGCGGCCGGGGCGGGAGTCACTGCCTGGGTGTCATCTGCCCAGGTGTCACCAGCCTGGTTGTCACCCAGCCCGGGTGCCACCAGCGCGGCTGTGACTGCCCGGCTGTCACTGCCCGGCCGTCACTGCCCCGGTGTCACCAGCCCCGACTCATAGGCGAACACCACCGCCTGGGCCCGGTCGCGCAGATCGAGTTTGGTCAGGACCCGGCTGACATGGGTCTTCACCGTCTGTTCGGCCAGGACCAGGGTCGCGGCGATCTCCGTGTTGGACTGACCCCGGGCCACCAGGGTCAGAACCTCCGTCTCCCGCTCCGTCAGCGCCGCCAGCCGCTGGACGGGCCTGCCCCGGGCGGGCGGGCGCTGACGGGCGAAGTCCGCGATGAGACGCCGGGTCACCGAGGGCGCGAGCAGCGCGTCGCCCGAGGCCACCACCCGGACCGCCGCGATCAGATCGGCCGGCGGCGCGTCCTTCAGCAGAAAGCCGCTCGCGCCCGCCCGCAGCGCCTCATAGACATAGTCGTCCACATCGAACGTGGTGAGCATCAGCACCCGGGGCCGGTGGGTCACCCCCGGCGGGGGTGACAGCAGGCGGCGCGCGGCCTCCAGGCCGTCCATCTCGGGCATCCGGACATCCATCAGGACGACATCCGGGTGGGTGCGCCGGCTCAGCTCGACGCCCTGAGCCCCGTCCGGGGCCTCACCCACCACGTCGATATCGCTCTGGGCGGCCAGCAGCGCGGCGAAGCCCGCCCGCACCATGGCCTGGTCGTCGACGATGATGACCCGCGTCGTCACGTGAAGTCCCTTCCGTCCAGGGGGAGTTGGGTGGGGAGTTGGGTGGGAAGTTGGGCGGCCACCCGGAATCCGCCGTCCGGCAGCGGCCCGGCGTCGATGGTCCCACCGGCCAGCCGCACCCGCTCCCGCATCCCCACCAGACCGTGCCCGGTGCCGCCCTCCTCCAGCGGCGCCACCGGCGGCTCGGGCGGCGGCCCGTTGACGACGAGGACGGTGAGCCGCCGCCCGCCCTCCGCCCCGGCCCCCTCGGTCACCGACACCCGCACAGAAGCCCCCGGCGCGTGCCGCACCACATTCGCCAGCGCCTCCTGCACGATCCGGTACGCCGACAGCCCCACCGCCTCCGGCACCTCCACCTGACAGGACGTGAAGTCCACCGGCACCCCCGCCCGCGCCGTCGCCTCCACCAACTGCCCGATCCGCGTCAGCCCCGGCTGCGGCGCCAGCTCACCGTGCGGGGTCTCCTCGTTCCGCAGCACACCGAGCAGCCGCCGCATCTCCCCGAGCGACTCCCGCGCGGTCGCCGCGATGGAGGTGAACTCCTCCCGCACCTCGGGCGTCAGCCCGTCGAGCCGGTACGCCGCGGTGTCCGCCTGCACGGTGATGACCGACATATGGTGCGCCACCACATCGTGCAGCTCGCGCGCGATCCGGGCCCGCTCCTCCAGCAGCGTCCGCCGCCCCCGCTCCGCCTCACTGATCGTCTCCTGCTCGGCCAGCCTGCGCTGCGCCTCGTACCGCTCGCGCAGCGCGCCGCCGAGGACCAGGGCGACCCCGCCGAGGATGGTCAGCAGCACCCCGTTGCCACCCGTGCCGCTGGGCCGGAAGAACTCCAGGACGATATTGGCCCCGGCCGTCGCCAGCCACACCGTCACCAGCGTCCGGCGCGGCGCGCGCAGTCCCAGCGCCAGGCAGAGACCGACATACCCGACGATCACCGTCGGCGGGAACGGCCACAGGCGCTGCGCCGGGAAGTCCACGGTGAGCAGGACGAGCCCACCCGCCACATCCGCCGCGAAGATCACGTACCAGGCGTGCAGCGGGCGTACGACGGCCAGCAGCAGCGGTGCGGTCTGGGCGACGGCGAGGGCGGCGGCGAGGCTGCCGCTCAGCCCGTAGTCGACGGTGAGCACCCGGATGGTGGTGGGCAGCAGCGACACGCTCAGCGCGAACGCCACGACCCAGGGCAGCAGCCGTACCCACCGCCGCGAGGCCCCGGCGAGCAGCGCGCGCGGCGGCTCGTTCGGCACGGGGATCATGGGCACCACCTTATGCGCGGCCGGACGGTCTCCCCGGCGACGCCCTCGCGCACGCGGGAGCGAGGGCACTGTGCGGGTGTCCCCGAGGCCCTCGAACGTGATCCCCTCGCCCACGGCGATGCCCCGGGACCCGGTCGGCGAGGACCGGGCCGAGCACGAGCCCACCCCCGGACGGCACGCAGCAGGGCCGCGAACCCACGGCCCGGCTCCGTGGGAGGGGACTCGGGGGCGGCGGCGTGCTCGCGGTCCGAGGACATGGGGCGCTCCTGGTTTCGAGGGGTGGGGCGGCGTGTGACGTGGGTACAGGGGGCGGCGTGGGCGTGACTGCCCAGGCGCGGTGGATGTGACCCCTCACGCGGCCAGCGCGAAGTACGCGAAGCCCGCCGCCAGCAGGCCCGCGGCGACGCGGCGCGCGGGGCCGGTGCGGTCCCACGGGGTCTCCAGGGGCCGGGCGAACCGTGCGATCAGCACCAGCAGCCCGGCGAACACCGGCATCCAGGCGAGCCGGGCCAGGATCCAGCCGGCCGAGTCGGGCGCGGTGGTGAGACCGGGGACCTCACCCAGGTACGCGGCGGGCACTGCGGCGGCGAGCATCGCGGTCTGGTGCCAGCACAGGATCGTCATCGCCGACAGATTGACGATCACCACCGGCGCCCATACGGCGGGCCGCCGCAGCAGCCGGATCAGCCGGTCGCGCAGCAGGATCGCCGCACCGGACTGGGCCGCCGCCAGCGCCAGCACCAGCAGGGACGGCGGGTGAGAGTTGGTCCGGGACACCCCGGGCACGCCCACCATGGACGCCGGGTAGTGGAAGGCCAGCAGCAGCGCGGCGAACAGCGCCGTACCGCCCGCGCACAGCAGCCAGGCCGCCCGGCGCCCCAGCCGCCCGTCCGCCCAGGACACCCCCAGCTGATAGGCGAACATCCACCCCGGCAGCAGATTGACCAGACTCACCCACGACGGCACCGACTCCGCGAACGGCCCGTAGCGCAGGAGGTCGACCACCGCGACCGTGCCGAGCAGCGGCGCCGCCGCCCACACCCCGAGCCGCCGCGAGGCGCGGACACAGTACGGGGTGAGGGCCGTGATCACGGCGTAGATCCCGACGAACCACAGCGGCTGGACGACCAGTGTCGACGCGGTGCGCAGGGTGGCCGTCGGCACCCCGAGCCCGTAGTGGAGCACGGGCAGCAGCAGCGCCCAGACGGCGGTGACCCCGAGGACCGGCCGCCCCAGCCGGGCGAGCCGCCCGGTCACCCACTCCCGCACCGAGCCCTTGCGGCGCCGGTAGGAGAGATACGAGGAGTAGCCGCCGACGAGGAAGAAGATGCCCAGCAGCTGGAGGACCCAGCTGACCGGCGCGAACCCGCCGAACGTGGTGAGCGGACTGGCGTTGTGCAGTCCGCCGCCGGGATCCAGGGTGAAGCCGCCGAGCAGCCAGTGCCCGGTCGGGACGGCGAGGAGCGCGAGCGCCCGCAGCCCGTCGACGGCACGGTCCCGGTGGGCGGGGGTGCGGGCCTCGATCCTGGCGGCGAGTCCCGCCGTGGCGGTACGCATCACAGGGCTCCGTCCGCGATGGCCGCGAAGGCGGTGAGGGTGGCGGTGCCGGGGGTGAAGTAGGCGTCGTGCGCGGGCACGTCGTCGGCGGCCAGCACGGTCGCGCCGAAGGAGGCCGAGGTGGGGTCGGCGCCATGACCGAGGCCCAGGATCTCGACATGGGGGACGTGGTCGATCCAGTCGTCCTCCGACTTCGCCGCCCAGACATGGGCGTCGGTGCCGAGCGCGGTGACATCGTCGGCGCGCATCCCGGGCGAGCCCATGACGACGATGTCGCCCGCGTCGGTGCCGGAGGCGGCGAGACCGCAGACCACCGAGCCGTAGCTGTGGCAGAAGAGGGCGGGGTCGGGGAGCCCGGCCGCGTCCAGTCCCGCGGTGAACCGGGTGAGGCGCTCGGCACCGGCTTCGGCGAGCCGGCCGGTGGCCAGGTCGGGGCCGATACCGGAGGGGGTGGTGTACCCGGCCCAGGCGATGACGGCCGTGTCGTCGCCGGCCGCCGCCTGGAGATCCTCCGCCCAGCGGGAGGTACGGCCGATGGTCGAGAGGTCGATGTCCGCGCCGGGCACGATCACCGACACATGCGTGGCGTGCTCCAGATCCCCGACGACCCGAGCGATCAGCCCCCGTCCGCGCGGGTCGTACGCCAGGACCTGGTCCCCGGCGGGGGAGTTGGCCTCGTACCGCAGGGGTACGGGTACGCCGTCGAGGTTGCCGACCACGGTGGGGTGCTCCTCGACCAGCCGCCGCCGCTCGGCACCGGTCAGCCCGGCGAAGAACGCCGCCACCTCGGCCGGGGTGGCGGTGCCGGGGTCCGGCAGGTCCTCGCCGAGCGAGTCGTCCGCCAGCCAGGCGGCGGTGCCGGGCGGCGACCCGTTCGGCGCGTCCACACCACTCGCCGAGGCCCAGCCCGCCGTGGTACCGACCAGCAGCGCGGTCAGCGCGGCGGTGGTCAGGGTCTTCCTGAAGCGGCGCATCCGTCGTCCCCCTTGGTTGTGTCGTCTGTCGTCCGTCGTCGGTCCGTGCCGTCTCGGCCGCGGTGACCGGGAGGAAGGTAGGAAGACGGAAGGGGGCGTGACGTCATACCGGGGAGCCGAGTCGGGAGTGATACCGGGGTAGGGGGTGGATGAGGGGCGGGGGAGTGGCGGGCGTCCGCCCGTGTCGTCCCGTCCTGCCGATGACCTGGCCCGGCATCCTGACCGCGACACTGGTCGCCGGGCTCCAGGCGTGTGCAACGAGTTCCTGCTCGCCGTCACCGTCATCGAGAGCACCGACGAGATGCCGGTCTCCACAGCCGTCTTCGGCAGGGTTCCTCACGCCTACCGGACCGCCCAGGCCGCGCACGGTGCTCGCCATCCCCGTTCCCTCCGACACCATCGCCCCGCTCGCCGTCCGTCTCGTCTCCAGTCCCGTACAGGTGGGTCGGCTGCTGGCGCAGAAGAACCTCGCGGCCCTTGAGCCCGAGCTGGCCGCCGCGCTGTCCTGGCCCGGCGACCGGCTGTCACCCCCAGGGCGCCGCACCGATGCCCTCGCCACTGCGCAGGAGGCCGTGTGGATCCACCACCGCCTCGCAGCAGGCGCCCCGCCGCATTCGAACCCGTTCTCGCACGGTCACTGACCACCCTCGGTGCTCAACTGTCGGCAGTGGGACGCCGGGCCGAGGCCCTGGCCACGACCGAAAGAGCTGACCGTGGCCGAAGAGGCGATGGGGATCCGGTGCCGGCTCGCGGGAATCCGGGCGCCCCGCATACCCGAAATCTGCCGGTCGCCCCGCATACCCGAAATCCGCCGGACGGCACGCTTCCGCAATCCGCCGGACGGCACGCTCCTGTCCCGCACATTCCGGATCCCCGCGCCCTGACAGGGCCGCACGGCATACACGGAGGCGCCGGACGCGGCCCTGCCCGGCCGGCTACCGGTCCGTACAGATTCGGGAAGCCGCCCACAGCGAGGACGCGGCGTGGCCCATTCTTGAGCAACACACGGCCATCACGTCCACACCGGTGCCGACCGAACCCGACGCCACGAGCCCTCCACGGAAGGGAGTTCCGCCATGACAGCCGAGCCCTCCGCCGCGCCCTTCGGCGCCGACCCGGACGGCAAGCGGTCCGCGGCGCTACTCATCGACCTCGCCGAGAGCTATCTCTTCCCGGCCGCCCTGCGGGCCGCAGCCGCGACCGGGGTCGCCGACCATCTCGCCGACGGCCCCCGGGACGTCGCCGCACTGGCCGTTGCGACCGGCAGCGACCCGAACAGCCTCTACCGGGTACTGCGACTGCTCGCGACGCGCGGCCTCTTCGACGAGGCCGAACACGGCACCTTCCGCCTGACCGTGGCCGGGGACGCGCTGCGCCGCGACGCCCCGGCCTCCGTGCGCGCCGCGATCCTGATGATCACCGGGCCGGAGATGTGGTTGCCGGCCGGGGAGCTGACCCGGTGCGTCATCGACGGCGGGTCGGTGTTCGAGTCCCTCTTCGGAAAGCCGTTCTTCGCGCACTTCGAGCAGCACCCCGAGACCACCGCCCTCTTCGACGACGGCATGGCCGACGTCTCCCGTGCCGAGGACGGCCCCTCCATCGCGGCGTGCTCGTTCGCGCCCGGCATCACGGTGGTGGACGTCGGCGGTGGTCAGGGCGGTCTGCTGCGCGAAATCCTCACGGCCCACCCGAGCGTGCGCGGGGTGCTCTTCGACCGGCCGCACGTCCTGCCCGGCCACCGGCTCGACATCCCCGCGACGACCGGCCGGTGGGAACTGGCGGAGGGTGACTTCTTCGAGTCCGTGCCCCCGGGCGCCGACACATATGTGATCAAGCGCATCCTGCACGACTGGGAGGACGAGCAGTGCGTCACGATCCTGCGCAACTGCCGGGAGGCGATGGCACCGGGTGGCCGGGTCCTCGTCGTGGACTCGGTGCTGCCGACCGGCAACACCCCCCACCAGGGCAAGGGCCTCGACCTGATGATGATGGCCTCGCTCGTCGGACGGGAACGGACCGAGGCCGAGTTCGAAGCGCTCTTCCGCGCGGCAGGGCTGCACCTCACACGTGTGATCCCCACGGAGACGGTCCCCTCGGTCGTCGAGGGCGTCGCGGCCGACGGCCGACCCGGCGCCGACCCGACCGTTCCCGGGCCCATGACCCGTCCCGGATGGTCAGGGACGGCAGACCGCTGACGGTCCGGTTGCCGGACGGCCGACCACCAGGCCCGCGGATGGCCCCGTTGTGTAGGGACACTCCGGAGGCGCGAGGAGGCCGCCCTGACCCAGGCACGGCCCCCACAGACGCAACTCGACTCACATGCGCATGGCGTGACGAATCGATCAATGCCAGCCTCCACTGAAGTCGGAAGTCGGCCCCTTGCTGAGGACACGACAGCGAAGAGAACTCGCGCAGGGGCAAGAACTGTCGCCTTCTCGGCTCTCGCGGTCGCGCAGCCGCAGTACTTGCCCTGCCCGCACCGGCCTCGGCGGAGCCGGGGTGGCAAGTAGTAGGCAAGTCAACCTTCATTGAGTACAGCCCCGGCCTGCGGCTTTCCGATTCGGCTCCTTCCGGTGGGAACAACTTCCAAGCTTGCATCACCACGGCGTACACCGGCACCGCCCATGCCGGACCCCATGCCTGACTCGCTGCTCGCTCCGCCTTCTCGCTGTCCCGCAATGCCTTCTGCCGCCGCCCACCTGCCTCATCGGAGGCCGAGTTCGGTCAGCACCTCTTGGGTGTTGCGGAGCCGGATCTCGATCGTCTGCCGTACGCGGCTCAGGTCCGCCGGAACCCTTCACCGGCCTCCACGACGCGCCCCTGGTCATCCTGCTGGCCAACCCAGGCGTCAGCGACGCAGACCCGGCCGCCTACGCCCGGCCCGGCGTGACCGAGCGAACCCTGCAACACATCGCGAACGCCGGCGGGACCCCCAACCACTTCCTGACGCACCCCGACAAGGACCATCCAGGACTGCGGTGGTGGTCCCGGGCCCTGAACGACCTGACGAAGCTGGGGCACAGTCACGACGAACTCGCCCGGCAGATCCTTGCCGTGCAGTTCCACGGCTACCATTCGCGATCGTGGCGGCCGATCCCGTACACACTGCCCTCCCAGGCCTTCGCCTTCCACCTGGTGCGCCGCGCCATGTCCCGTGACGCGGTGATCGTCCTCGGGCGCATCGCGGCCAGCTGGAAGGTCGCCGTGCCGGAGCTGGCGTCGTATCCGCATGTGGTGACGCCGAATCAGAACCGGAGCGTGCAGATCAGCCGGGGCAATTTCAGCCCTGACAACTTCGAGCGGATCGAGCAAGCCCTCAAGAGCTGAGCAGGCACGGCGATGCGGTGCGCGCCCAGCGGGAAGGGCGGTCAGAGGCCGACACGCGCTTCGGCCGGCTTCAGGTCCGCCGCCCGCGTCTCCCCGCATGCCTGCGGGTGCCTCTGATCCATCTCCTCAAGCCGTACCGGCGACTTGGACAGAGCCGTGGTCGCCTTCAGGTCCAGTTCGGCGTCGAACTCGTACGGCTTTTGCGAACCGATCGGTGCCGGTCGCGGCGACGACCTCACATGCGCCATCGCCGCGATCTTTCCGGGCCGGGTCCCACTCTCCGTCCTCGCCGGTCACTTGGCTCTCCAGCACCTCCATCTGGGTCAGCCGTGTCTGATTGCGTGGCCGGCCGTGCCGTTCCAGCAGGTCGTACAGCTTTGCCGCGCCCATGCTCGCGGCGATGCCGAGGGCGCTCCGGTGCCGCAACGTGAGGGTGGCAAAGGCTCATGCATCACCGAGATCTGGTCGGGGCACTCGTCGCCGACGATCACCCTCGATCACTACGCCCACTATGCCCACTGCGCCCACTGCGCCCCCTTCGTGCCCGAGGCGGGGGAGAAGGGCCGCAAAGTGATCGATAGCCTGCTGGGGGAAGAGGGGGAGTCCGCTGACGCAAACTCCCCAGGTTCTCCCCAGGAGCCCGGCCGGGCGCCAGTCATCAGGGCCGATGAGGCCAAAACGCGAGGTGAGAGGCCCATGTTCACCACCCGACCCACCCTCCAAGGCACCTTCGGCATGGCATCCTCCACCCACTGGCTGGCCTCGCAGACGGCGATGGCCGTGCTGGAGGACGGCGGGAACGCCTACGACGCCGCCGTGGCGGGCGCCTTCGTGCTGCATGTCGTCGAGCCCCATCTCAACGGGCCCGCCGGCGAGGTGCCGATCCTGCTCGCCCCGGCCGGTGGCGAGGTCCAGGTGCTGTGCGGCCAGGGCGTCGCCCCCGCCGGTGCCTCCGCCACCCACTACCGCTCCCTCGGCCTCGACCTCGTCCCCGGCACCGGCCCGCTCGCCGCCGCCGTCCCCGGCGCCTTCGACGCCTGGCTGCTCCTGCTGCGCGACCACGGCACCCGCACCCTCCCCGAGGTCCTCAAGTACGCCATCGGCTACGCCGAGCACGGTCACCCCCCGGTGGAGAACCTCGCCGCGACCGTGGAGTCGGTACGGGAACTGTTCGAGACCGAGTGGACCTCCTCCGCCGAGATCTATCTGCCGGGCGGACGCTCCCCCCGCCCCGGTGAGCTGTTCCGCAACCCCGCCCTCGCCGCCACCTGGCGACGCCTCCTCGCCGAGACGGAGACCTCCGACGCCACCGGCCGCGAGGCACGCATCGACGCCGCCCGCGAGATCTGGCGCTCCGGATTCATCGCCGAGGCCCTGGTACGGCAGTCCGCGCGCCCCACCCTGGACAGCAGCGGCGACCACCACACCGGCACCCTCACCGCCGCCGACCTCGCCACCTGGTCCGCCCACTACGAGGCGCCGGTCACCCTCGACTGGAACGGCTGGACCCTCTGCAAGGCCGGCCCCTGGAGCCAGGGCCCCGCCCTGCTCCAGCAACTCGCCCTCCTCCCCGCCGAACTCCCCGCGTACGGCTCCGCCGACTACGTCCATCTCCTGATCGAGGGCGCCAAGCTCGCCTTCGCCGACCGTGAGGCGTGGTACGGCGACGCGGCCGAGGTGCCGCTCGCCGCACTGCTCTCCGAGCGGTACAACGCCCACCGCCGCACCCTGGTGGGCGACAAGGCGTCGTACGAACTGCGGCCCGGCAGCCCCGACGGGCGTCCGCCCCTGCTGAGCGCTGCGGCCGGGAGGACCCGGGACGGCGACGGGCCGGGCTTCGACCCGATGGGGGTGGGGGAGCCCACCGTGGCCGTCCCCGCCGGTGAACCGGCCGTCGCCCCCGACGGACTCACCCGGGGCGACACCTGCCACCTCGATGTCGTCGACCGCTGGGGCAACATGGTCGCCGCCACCCCCAGCGGCGGCTGGCTCCAGTCCAACCCCGTCGTCCCCGAGCTGGGCTTCCCCCTGGGTACGCGGTTGCAGATGACCTGGCTGGACGAGGGCCTGCCCAACACCCTGACGCCCGGCCGCCGCCCCCGCACCACCCTCACCCCCTCCCTCGCCCTGCGCGACGGCGTCCCGGTGCTGGCCTTCGGCACACCCGGCGGCGACCAGCAGGACCAGTGGCAGCTGCACTTCTTCCTCGCCGTCGCCCTGCGCTCCCCGGTCCGCGGCGGACTCGATCTGCAAGGCGCCGTCGACGCCCCGAACTGGCACAACGACGCCTTCCCCAGCTCCTTCTACCCGCGCGGCACCCGCCCCGGCAGCGTCACCGTCGAGTCCCGGATGCCGGACGAGGTCGTCGCCGAGCTGCGCCGCCGGGGGCACGACGTCACCGTGGGCCCCGCCTGGTCGGAGGGCCGGCTGTGCGCGGTGGCCCGCGATCCCCGCACGGGCGTGCTCTCGGCGGCGGCCAATCCACGGGGGATGCAGGGGTACGCGGTGGGCCGCTGAGGGAGGGGAGGAATTTATGGGCTTGTGTCATAACTTGCCCATATATGGTCGTTATCGTGTGTTCATCCGGTTTCCATCCCGCGGGCACCATCCGGGCGGGGATTGTCAGTGGTGCGTGTTCTCATGGGGGCATGAACGCCATCTCGGAAACCATCGACGAGTTTCTCGCACGGCATGCCGGTGACGTGGCGGACGCGGTCCGCAAGGCCGCCGAGGCCGAGATCCTGCCCCGCTTCCGCCGGCTCGCCGACCACGAGGTCGACCAGAAGAGCGGCCCGCACGACCTGGTGACCGACGCCGACCGCAACGCGGAGCTGTTCCTCACCCAGGCCCTCGCCGATCTGCTGCCCGGCTCGGTCGTCGTCGGCGAGGAGGCGGTGCACGCCGACCCCGCGTCCTACGAAGCGATACGCGCCGACGCCCCGGTGTGGATCGTCGACCCGGTCGACGGCACCCGCCAGTTCGTCCACGGCGAAGACGGCTTCTGCTCCCTGGTCGCCCTCGCTCTCGGCGGCGTCCTCCTCGCGTCCTGGACCTACGCCCCGGCCCGCGACCAGCTCGCCACGGCGATCCGGGGCCGGGGCGCCCACCTCGACGGGGAGCGGCTGCTCGCCGGTTCCCCCGAACCCGGCCGTGACCTCCGGGTCGCCACCTCCCACCCCGACTACACCACCGACGCCCAGAAGCGCGAGCTGGCGCCGCTGTGGACCGACGGGGTGGCGCCGCGCGCCTGCGGTTCGGCCGGTCTGGAGTATCTCGCCGTCGCCCGGGGCGAATCGGATGCCGTCGCCTTCTCCTGGGAGGCGGCCTGGGACCACGCGGCCGGACTGCTGCTGGTCGAGGAGGCGGGCGGCGCCCACCTCACCCACACCGGCGAGCCCTTCCGCATCACGGGCGGCAACGCCCTCCCCTTCACGGCCGCCCGCGACCGGGCGACGGCGGAACGGATCGCAGCACTGCTGTCGGGCGGGCCCGCCGTCTGAGGGGGGCGCCGTCTGACTGGGGCGCCGGGAGGACCGTCACGGGCGGCGCCACAGGAGGCCCCCAGCTTGACGGCGCCACCGAAGGCCCGCCCCCTCACAGTGGCACCGCCACACCACCGCACCACCGCACCACCCCTCACCCACCCCCACCCCCACCCACCCCCCGTCCCCCGACATATCCTGATCCCGAGTGGCCATCGGCTGACGAAGGAGTCCGAAGGTGCCGTCAATGCTCGACGCGGTCGTGGTAGGAGCGGGGCCGAACGGGCTGACCGCTGCCGTGGAGCTGGCCCGCCGCGGCTTCTCCGTGGCCGTCTTCGAGGCCGCGGACACCGTGGGCGGCGGCGCCCGCACCGAGGAGCTGACCCTCCCCGGATTCCGCCACGACCCCTGTTCCGCGGCCCACCCGCTCGGGGTCAACTCCCCGGCGTTCCGCGCCCTGCCCCTGGAGCGGCACGGACTGACCTGGCTGCACCCCGAGCTGCCCATGGCCCACCCCTTCCCCGACGGCGGCGCCGCCGTGCTGGCCCGCTCGGTCGCCGAGACCGCCGCGTCCTTCGGCCCGCGCGACGCGGGGGCGTACCGCAGACTGATCGCCCCGTTCCTCCCCCACTGGGACACCCTCGTCCAGGACTTCATGTCCCTGCCGCGCACCGCGCTGCCCCGCGACCCGGTCACCCTCGCCCGCTTCGGCCTCGCCGGACTGCCCCCGTCCACCTGGCTGACCCGCCGCTTCCACGACGAGCGCGCCAAGACCCTCTTCAGCGGACTCGTCGCCCATGTCATGGCCCCGCTGAGCGGCTTCGCCACCGGCGCCGTCGGCCTGGTCTTCGCCCTCGCCGCGCACGCCCGGGGCTGGCCGGTGGCCCAGGGCGGCTCCCAGTCCATCTCCGACGCCCTCACCTCGTATCTCATCGAGTGCGGCGGCACCGTGCACACCGGTTTCGAGGTGAAGCGGCTGGACGATCTGCCGCCCGCCCGCGCCTATGTCTTCGACACCTCACCCACCGCGCTGGCCCGCATCGCCGGCTTCGGCTCCGCCTACGACGGCTACCGCTACGGCCCCGGAGTCTTCAAGGTCGACTACGCGCTGGACGGCCCGGTGCCCTGGACCGCGCCCGAGGCCAGGATCGCCGGAACCGTGCAGATCGGCGCGGACTCCGCCGAGATCGGCACCGCGCTACGGGCCGTGTCCCGCGAGGGCCGGGCACCCGACCGCCCCTTCCTGATCACCGTGCAGCCCGGCGTCGTCGATCCCACCCGCGCCCCCGACGGCAAACAGGTCTTCTGGGCGTACGGCCATGTGCCCCACGGCTACACCGGTGACCTCACCGATGCCATCGAACGCCAGCTGGAGCGGTTCGCCCCCGGCTTCCGGGACCGGATCCTGGCCCGAGCCACCGCCGGCCCCCCCGAACTGGCCGCCCGCAACGCCAACTACGTCGGCGGCGACATCGCCTCCGGCGCCACCTCGGGCCTCCAGCTTCTGCTCCGCCCCAGACTCACCCTCGCCCCCTACCGGACACCCCACCCCGCCGTCTTCATCTGCTCGTCGGCCACCCCGCCCGGCCCCGGCGTCCACGGGATGTCCGGGCACAACGCGGCGAAAGCCGTCTGGAGGCGACTGCGCGCATGACCACGCTGACCCTCGTGCGGGGCGACATCACCGAGCAGTCCGTCGACGCGATCGTCAACGCCGCCAACTCCTCCCTGCTCGGCGGCGGCGGCGTGGACGGCGCCATCCACCGCCGGGGCGGACCGGCCATCCTCGCCGAGTGCCGGGCCCTGCGCGCCTCCCGGTACGGCAAGGGCCTGCCCACCGGCCGGGCCGTCGCCACCACCGCCGGACTGCTGGACGCCCGATGGGTCATCCACACCGTCGGCCCCGTCCACAGCACCACCGAGGACCGCTCCGAGCTGCTCGCCTCCTGCTACCGCGCGTCACTGCGGGTCGCCGACGACCTGGGCGCCCGGACGATCGCCTTCCCCGCGATCTCCACCGGTGTCTACGGCTGGCCGCTGGCGGACGGCGCCCGCATCGCGGTGGAGACGGTCCGCGCGACCGCCACCGCCGCCACCGAGGTCAGATTCGTGGTCTTCGACGACCGCGCCCACGACGCGTTCGCCCCCCACTTCGGCCGAACCTGAACGAGGCCCCACCCGGAAAGGCACCCCCATGGACGACCAGGACACCGAGCGT
Source organism: Streptomyces sp. NPDC004610 (assembly GCF_040609715.1). NCBI lineage: Bacteria > Bacillati > Actinomycetota > Actinomycetes > Kitasatosporales > Streptomycetaceae > Streptomyces > Streptomyces sp. NPDC004610. The sequence goes on from NZ_JBEXLA010000009.1 coordinate 21,704, forward strand.
TTCGACGTCGTGGTACTCGGCGCCGGCCCCGGCGGCTATGTCGCCGCCGTCCGCGCCGCCCAGCTCGGCAAGCGCGTCGCCGTGATCGAGGAGAAGTACTGGGGCGGCGTCTGTCTCAACGTCGGCTGCATCCCCACCAAGGCCCTGCTGCGCAACGCCGAACTGGCCCATCTCTTCACCCATGAGCGCAAGACCTTCGGCATCAAGGTCGACGGCACGGTCACCTTCGACTACGGCGAGGCGTTCCGGCGCAGCCGCAAGGTCGCCGACGGCCGCGTCAAGGGCGTCCACTACCTGATGAAGAAGAACAAGATCACCGAGTTCGACGGCCGCGGCACCTTCCTCGACCCGCACACCCTCCAGGTCACCGACTACGAGGGCACCACCCGCACCCTCACCTTCGAGCACTGCGTGATCGCCACCGGCGCCAGCCCCCGCCTCCTCCCCGGCACCCGCCGCACCGCCCGCGTGGTGACCTTCGAGGAGCAGATCCTCGCCGAGGAACTGCCGGGATCGGTGATCATCGCGGGCGCCGGGGCGATCGGCGTCGAGTTCGCCTACGTCCTGCACAACTACGGTGTGAAGGTGACCATCGTCGAATTCCTGGACCGGATGGCCCCCCTGGAGGACGCCGAGGTCTCCACCGAACTCGCCCGCCAGTACCGCAGGCTCGGCATCGAGGTCCTCACCTCCACCCGGGTCGACACCATCGACGAGTCCGGTCCCCAGGTCCGGGTCACCGTCACCGCCCAGGACGGCTCCCAGCAGATCCTGGAGGCCGACAAGGTGCTCCAGGCGATCGGCTTCCAGCCCAATGTGGAGGGCTACGGCCTGGAGAACACGGGCGTCCGCCTCACCGAGCGCGGCGCGATCGACGTCGACGGCCACTGCCGTACGTCCGTCCCGCATCTGTACGCCATCGGCGATGTCACCGCGAAACTGATGCTCGCGCACGCCGCCGAGTCCATGGGCGTCATCGCCGCCGAGACCCTCGCCGACGCGGAGACCATGGAGCTGGACTACGCGATGATCCCGCGCGCCACGTTCTGCCAGCCCCAGATCGCCAGCTTCGGCTACACCGAGGCCCAGGCCCGCGAACTGGGCTATGACGTCAAGGTGGCCAAGTTCCCCTTCACCGCCAACGGCAAGGCACACGGCTTCGGCGACACCACCGGCTTCGTCAAGCTGATCAGCGACGCCACATACGGCGAGCTGATCGGCGGCCACCTCATCGGCCCCGATGTCACCGAACTCCTCCCCGAACTGACCCTCGCCCAGCAGTGGGACCTCACCGTCCACGAGGCCGCCCGCAATGTCCACGCCCACCCGACCCTGAGCGAGGCGGTCAAGGAGGCCCTGCACGGCCTGGCGGGACACATGATCAACATGTGAACCAACGGGCGCCTCCGCCGACGCCGCCGGCTCTCGGCACCGCCCACCCACCACCGCCGATCCGCGCCCACCGTCCGATCCCCTCGCCCCGCCCCCGCCCCAGGCCCAGAACCAGTCCCAGGCTCCCCCCTCCCGGCCCCCCGATTCACCCATTCGGCCCACACCACTCGCCACCCCCACTCCTCCGAGGTCTCCTGGCCCCATGAGCCAGAACGCAGCGCAACCGGGTGGAGAGCAACCGCAGGGCGGCCACGGCACGTCAGGCCCCTCGGGTCCGCAGGGCGGCGGCGGATACACGACCCCGGGAACACCAGGGTCGCCAGGGCCGTCGGGATCACCCGGGTCACCGGGATCCCCCGGCCCCCAGGACCCCGGCACCACCCGCCCCCCGGACAGCGAGGTCGGCGACGCCTGGAGCGCGCGCCCGCCCCGTCCCGCGGGCGCCGGAGGTGACGCCTGGGTCACCGGCGGAGTCACCTTCGCCGGTGTGCTGCTGCTGGTCAGCGGTGTGCTCGCGGTGCTCCAGGGCATCTCGGCCATCGCCAAGGACGACGTCTACACCCGCGTCGGCACCTATGTCTACGAGATCAATCTGACCGGCTGGGGCTGGATCCATCTGGTCCTCGGCGTCCTCGTCGCGCTCACCGGCTGGGGTGTCCTGATGGGCGCCGCCTGGGCCAGGATCGCCGGTATCGTGCTGGCCTCGCTCAGCCTGATCTTCCAGTTCCTGTTCCTGCCGTACGCGCCGGTCTGGTCCGTGGTCGTGATGGCCATCGACGTCTTCGTGATCTGGGCGCTGGCCAGCCGCCAGGAGACGACCCACCGGGCGGCCCATGCCCGCACAGCGCACCGCTGACCCGGCCGCCCCACCGCGATGCGGGCAGGTGAACCGGACCGGCCCAGCACAGCCGAGGTAGATGTCGGATTCTCGCCAGCCGGGCACCGGCACGGTGCCCGATGCTGGACGTATGCAGAACGGGATGCACACCGACACCGAACGCTGTGTCCGCGCCGTCCGCTCCAAGGACGCGCGGTTCGACGGCTGGTTCTACACCGCGGTCCTGACCACCGGCATCTACTGCCGGCCCAGCTGCCCGGTGGTGCCGCCCAAGCCCGAGAACATGGTCTTCCTGCCCAGCGCCGCCGCCTGCCAGCAGGCCGGATTCCGCGCCTGCAAGCGCTGCCGCCCCGACACCAGCCCCGGCTCCCCCCAGTGGAACCAGCGCGCCGACCTCACCGCCCGCGCCATGCGGCTGATCGCCGATGGAGTGGTGGACCGCGAGGGCGTCCCCGGCCTCGCCGCCCGCCTCGGCTACAGCACCCGCCAGATCGAGCGCCAGCTCCTCGCCGAACTCGGCGCCGGACCGCTCGCCCTCGCCCGCGCCCAGCGCGCCGAGACCGCCCGGCTGCTCATCGAGACGACGGATCTGCCGATGGCCGAGCTGGCGTTCGCCGCCGGTTTCGCCTCGATCCGCACGTTCAACGACACCGTCCGCGAGGTCTTCGCCCTCGCCCCCGGCGAGCTGCGCGCCCGCCGCCCCCGGGGTCAGCGCCCCCAGGCCACCACCGGTGCCCTGACCCTGCGGCTGCCGTTCCGCACCCCGCTGAACCCCGACAACCTCTTCGGCCACCTCGCCGCCACCGCCGTCCCCGGGGTCGAGGAGTGGCGGGACGGCGCCTACCGCCGCACCCTGCGGCTGCCGTACGGGCAGGGGATCGTCGCGCTGACCCCGACCCCCGACCACATCGCCTGCCGGCTCACCCTCTCCGACCTGCGGGATCTGCCGGTCGCCATCGCCCGCTGCCGCCGACTGCTGGATCTGGACGCCGATCCGGTCGCCGTCGACGACCAGTTGCGCACCGATCCGCTGCTGGCGCCGCTGGTGGACAAGGCGCCGGGGCGCCGGGTGCCGCGCACGGTCGACGAGGCGGAGTTCGCGGTCCGCGCGGTGCTGGGGCAGCAGGTCTCCACGGCCGCCGCCCGCACCCACGCGGCCCGGCTGGTCACCGCCCACGGCGACCCGGTGACCGACCCCGAGGGCGGCCTCACCCACCTCTTCCCCTCGACCGAGCGGCTGGCGTCCGTCGACCCCGCCACCCTCGCCCTGCCCCGCACCCGCCGGGCCACCTTCACCACCCTGGTCGCCCGCCTCGCCGACTCCACCCTCCACCTCGGGGTGGAGAGCGACTGGCCCCGGACCCGCGAACAACTCCTCGCACTGCCCGGCTTCGGCCCCTGGACCGCCGATGTCATCGCGATGCGGGCTCTCGGCGACCCCGACGCCTTCCTCCCCACCGACCTGGGCATCCGCCGCGCCGCGCAGAGCCTCGGCCTGCCCGCCACCCCGGCCGCCCTCACGGCCCGCGCCACGGCCTGGCGCCCCTGGCGCGCGTACGCGGTCCAGTACCTGTGGGCGACCGACGACCACCCCATCAACGTCCTGCCGGCCTGACCCGGTGTCCCCACCCCCCTACGATCCACCCAGCGACGCACACCCAAGGACGAACCCCATGCGCACCCAAACCCGTACCCCCACCCCCACCCCCACCCGCATCCACACCGTCATCGACAGCCCGTATGACCCGCTCACCCTGGTCGCCGAGGACGGCGTCCTGTGCGGGGTCTATATGACCGGCCAGCGCCACCGCCCACCGGAGGAGAGCTTCGGCGACCGCGCCGACGCGGCCCCGGCGTTCGCGGCGGCCGAGGAACAGCTGGAGGCGTACTTCTCCGGCGACCTCAAGGACTTCGACCTCGAACTCCGCCTCGACGGCACCGACTTCCAGCGCACCGTCTGGGACCAGCTCTGCCGCATCCCGTTCGGCGAGACCCGCTCCTACGGCGATCTCGCCGACGCCCTCGGCAACCCGAAGGCGTCCCGCGCGGTGGGTCTCGCCAACGGCAAGAATCCCATCAGCATCATCGTCCCCTGCCACCGCGTCATCGGCGCCGCGGGCAGCCTCACCGGCTACGGCGGCGGCCTCGACCGCAAGCGCCGCCTCCTGGACTTCGAACGCGGCACGGCCCTGTTCTGACCGTCAGCTCCCCGCCAGCTCCCCCAGCAGCCGCGGCAACGCCGTCCCGATCGGCTCCCGTACGACGTCGTCGGCCAGCTCGTCGTACGGGGTCGGCTCGGCGTTGACGATGATCAGCCGGGCCCCGTGGTCGGCGGCGACCCCCGCGAGCCCGGCGGCGGGCTGGACCTGGAGGGTGCTGCCGACGGCGAAGAACACCTGGCACGCCTTGGCGATGGCGACCGCCGCACCGAGCACGCCCGGATCGAGCTTCTCCCCGAACATCACCGTCGCCGACTTCAGGATGGCCCCGCACTCCAGACAGGGCGGGTCCTCCTCCCCGGCCGCCACCCGGGCGAGGGCGTCCTCCATCGGCCCGCGCGCCCCGCACCCGGTGCACACCACGCTCCGGGCGCTGCCGTGCAGTTCCAGCACCTTGCGGGCGGGCATCCCGGCGAGCTGGTGCAGCCCGTCGACGTTCTGGGTGATCACCCGGACCGGGACGCCGGACCGCTCCAGCGCGGCCACGGCCCGGTGGGCGGCGTTCGGCTCGGCCTTCAGGGTGCGGTTCTCGCGCCGCATCCGCCAGGACCGCCGCCGGATCTCCGGATCGCCCATGTAGTACGCGTACGTCACGAGCTTCTCGGCCTCGGGATCCCGCCGCCACAGCCCGGCCGGGCCCCGGTAGTCGGGGATGCCGGAGTCGGTGCTGATACCGGCGCCGCTGAGCAGGGCGACGAGGGGCTTGGTCATGCCGCCGAGGGTAGAGCGGGCGGCCCGAGCGGTGCGAACAGATATCCGTCAGGCATCCGTACGGCCGAGGTACGGCGCCGACCGGGGCACCGGCACCCTCGCGCCGTCACGCCCCGCCGGAACGAGGGCCGCGCGCCCTCAGTCCACCCGCTCGCCGTTCTCCAGCTCCGCCGTGCCCGAGCCGTCCGCCAGGACGTCCAGGGCGATCCGCACCCGGGGGCCCAGGGCGCCCCGCAGATAGGGGCCCAGCTCCTCGCGGGGGACCAGCCGCCAGGACAGCAGCTCCTCCTCCTGGAGCCGGATCGCCTTGAGGTCCGTGTCGCTGAGCACTCCGCCGTCGTAGAGGTAGGCCACGAGCGGCGGCCAGCCCGCCCGGTACACCCAGTCGACGGCGAGCAGCCGCCCCAGCGGGCGGTCCAGCCCGATCTCCTCCGCGGTCTCCCGCCGGGCGCCCTGGCGCGGGGTCTCCCCGCCGTCCGACTCGATGGTGCCGCCGGGCAGGGTCCAGCCGTCCCGGTAGTTGGGCTCGACCAGCAGCACCCGCCCCTCCGCGTCCCGGAAGAGCGCGGCGGCACCGGCGAGGACCCGGGGCAGCCCGGCGATGTACGCGGCGAAGTCAGAAGTGCCGGAAGTACCAGAAGTGCCGGAAGTGCCGGCAGCGACAGAAGCATCGGAAGCATCAGAAGAGGTCACCTTGGCAAGGGTAGCCAGCCCCGCGGACACCTCCCGGGGCATGACGGCACAGGCGCCCTCCGGTTAAGGTCGCATCGGCGCGACTGCCTTGATGCTCGTTGCTTGATGTGCTCAAGGCCCGAGGAGCGAGGGGATGGCAAGTGGCAGACGCTGCTGACGTGCGCGGTACCCGGCGGGTACTGATCGCCGCCGACAAGTTCAAGGGCTCGCTGACGGCGGTCGAGGTCGCCGAGCGGGTGACGGCCGGACTGCGCCGGATCGTGCCGGACCTCGCCGTCGAGGCCCTCCCGGTCGCCGACGGCGGCGACGGCACGGTGGCCGCGGCCGTCGCCGCCGGATTCACCCGCCATGAGGTGCGGGTCGCCGGACCGCTCGGCGACCCGGTGACGGCGGCGTTCGCCCTCCGTGACGGCACCGCCGTGGTCGAGATGGCCGAGGCCAGCGGCCTCCAGCGACTGCCCCGGGGCGTCTTCGCCCCCCTGCGCGCCTCCACCCGCGGCTCCGGCGAACTGCTGCTGGCCGCGCTGGACGCGGGCGCCCGGACCCTTGTCTTCGGCGTCGGCGGCAGCGCCACCACGGACGGCGGCGCGGGCATGCTGACGGCCCTCGGCGCCCGCTTCCTGGACGCCGACGGCGACCCGGTGGCCCCGGGCGGCGGCGGCCTCGTCGACCTGGCGACGGCCGACCTGTCCACCCTGGACCCCCGCCTCGCCACCACCGACCTCATCCTCGCCAGCGATGTGGACAACCCCCTGACCGGCCCCAAGGGCGCCCCAGCGGTCTACGGCCCGCAGAAGGGCGCCACACCGGACGACGTGGCGGCCCTGGACGCCGCCCTCGCCCACTACGCGAAGGTCCTGGAGGAAACGGCGGGCCCGAGGGCCGCGGAGTACGCCGCCGCCCCGGGCGCGGGCGCGGCGGGCGGCATCGGCTACGGCGCCCTGATCGTCGGCGCCCGGTTCCGCCCCGGCATCGAGGTGATGCTCGACGTCCTCGGCTTCGCCCCGGCACTGGCCCGCGCCGACCTGGTCATCACCGGCGAGGGTTCCCTCGACGAACAGACCCTGCACGGCAAGGCCCCGGCGGGCGTCGCCGCGGCGGCCCGAGCGGCGGGCAAGGAGGTCATCGCGGTCTGCGGCCGACTGGCCCTGTCTCCCGAGTCCCTGACCCGATCCGGCATCAGCCGCGCCTACCCCCTCACGGACGAGGAACCCGACATCACGAAGTGCGTCACCAACGCGGGCCCCCTGCTGGAACGCGTGGCCCAACACATAGCCCACAACCACCTGACCTGACGCCCCCAACCCCCGCCCTCACCCCCCACCCACCTCACCCACCCCATCCAGCTCCCCCACCACCCCCTCCGGCAGCACAAGATCCGCCGCCGCCAGGTTCTCCCGCAGATGGGCCAGGGACGACGTCCCGGGGATCACGGCGATCGTGGGGGAGCGGTGCAGGAGCCAGGCCAGGGCGATCTGCTGCGGGGAGGCGGCCAGCTCGGCGGAGACCTTGGTCAGACGGTCCGACTGGATCGGGGTGAAGCCGCCCAGCGGGAAGTACGGCACAAAGGCGATGCCCTCGGCCGCGCAACGGGCGACCAGGGCGTCGTCCCGGCGCTGGGCCAGGTTGTAGCGGTTCTGGACGGTGACGACCGGCGCGATGCCCCGCGCCTCCGTCAGCTGCGCGTCCGTGACATTGCTGAGGCCCAGATGCCGGATCAGGCCCTGGTCGCGCAGCTCGGCGAGGGCGGCGAAAGGCTCGGCGAGGGACGTCTCATCGGGGTCGTCCACGCCGCCGAGCCGCAGATTCACCACGTCCAGGGTGTCCACGCCGAGGTGGGTCAGATTGTCGTGGACCTGGCCGACCAGCCCGGCGGGGTCGCGGGACATGTCCCAGCTCCCGTCGCTGCCGCGCCGGGCGCCGACCTTGGTGACGACGGTCAGCTCGTCCGGGTAGGGGTGCAGGGCCTCCCGGATCAGCTCATTGACGACCGCAGGCCCGTAGAAGTCGGCGGTGTCCACATGGGTGACCCCCGCCTCGACCGCCGCCCGCAGCACGGCAAGAGCCTCCGCACGGTCCTTAGGCGGCCCGAAGACATTCGGCCCGGCGAGCTGCATGGCGCCGTAACCCATGCGCGAGAGCGTGGGACCACCGATCGGTGTGACGGTTCCGGCCAGAGGCGTGACGGACATGAGGACCCTCCCATGAGGACGCGCTGTACCCCACCAGCCTGCGACCCCCAGCCCACCCCTGCACCATCTAACAAGGCCCCACCCCACCCCCCAGGGGCGCGGGGAACTGCGCAATCACCCCCCACAGCCCCGCACCACTCCCCCCAACGGCCCCACCCCCGACCCTAGGGGCGCGGGGAACTGCGCACCCAACCCCCACCGACCCGCACCACCCCACCGCACCCCACTCCACACGTGGGGCCCTGGACCACAACCTGGTCCAGGGCCCCACACCACACCCACACCCCCAGCGGAGCGCTACGGCAATTGCGCCGCCCGAGACTCCCGCCGATTGTCCCGGAAATTGTTCACCCGGCGCGCCGTGGCGAACAGCGGAATGACCGCACCCATGACGAGCTGGAGCGCACACCCCGTCTGGAGCAGCAGCTGCCCGCTCGGCGCGTCGAACGCCCACGCCGCGAGCAGCCCCATGCTGACCACGATCCAGGACAGCATCGCGACAGCGAGCCGCCCCCGGGGCTTGGGGTACTCCACCCGGCTCACCATCAGCCAGGCCGTGCCGATGATCGCCAGCAGCGTCGCCACGAAAGGCAGCTCGAGCAGGACGATGGAGACGACCGTGAGCGCCCCGAAGGGGCTCGGCATGCCCTGGAACATCCCGTTGGGCGGCGTCACACAGGAGAAGCGCGCGAGTCTGAGGACCACGGCGAGCAGCACGACGATCGCACCGACCGCGGCCACTCTCTGGTGCGCGTCGTCCGCGACCATGCCGTAGACCAGGACGAAGTACGCCGGAGCCAGTCCGAAGCTGATCAGGTCGGAGAGGTTGTCCAGCTCGGCGCCCATGGGGGAGGAGCGCAGCTTGCGCGCGACCAGGCCGTCGAAGAGGTCGAAGACCGCCGCGCAGAGCATCAGGATGACCGCCGTGGCCGCGCTGTGGCGGGCCATACCGGTCTCCTGGCTGCCGGTGAGGTGCGGGATCAGGATGCCCGTGGTGGTGAAGTACACCGCCATGAAGCCGCAGGTGGCGTTGCCGAGGGTGAGGGTGTCCGCTATCGACAGACGGAGGGAGAGGGGCATCTCCTCGTCGTCGTCGGGCTCCTCGGCCTCGGGCACCCAGCCCGCCTGGGTCTCCGGGTCAATCACGGTCAATGCGAGTCACCCCAGCCACGGTCTTCTGACCGACCTCGACCGCGACCTCCACGCCCTCCGGCAGATAGAGGTCGACGCGTGAGCCGAAGCGGATCAGCCCGATGCGCTCGCCCTGCTCGACCTTGGTGCCCTCGGGCACGTACGGCACGATCCGGCGGGCCACGGCACCGGCGATCTGGATCATCTCGATGTCGCCCAGCTCGGTGTCGAAGTGCCACACCACCCGCTCGTTGTTCTCGCTCTCCTTGTTGAAGGCGGGAACGAAACCACCGGGGATGTGCTCGACCGAGGTCACCGTGCCGGACAGCGGGGCGCGGTTGACATGGACATTGAGCGGGCTCATGAAGATCGCGACCCGGGTCCGGCCGTCCTTCCACGGCATGATGCTCTGCACCACACCGTCGGCGGGGGAGATGACCGTGCCGGTGGCGATCTCACGCTCGGGGTCGCGGAAGAACCACAGCATCCCCGCCGCGAGGGCGGTGGCGGGGACGGCGACGGCCTTGGCGGCACCCGAGCGGCGGGCGCGCAGCAGGCTGACGGCTGCGGTGGCGACGGTCGGGAGAAGCCACGGCGAGGCTCCGCGTGCGAGGCGTACGCCGACCAGGCTGTCTCGGTGTGCAGAGGTTTGGCTGTGGGGCATGGATGACCTTCGTAGCGGATGATGCCGCGCTGGACAGGGGACGGCGGCTTTCCGGCGATCGTAGCGGTTCATGGCCACAACTGGGTAAGCCAGGAAGCCGAGTCGACGGCCGGACACCGCCTACGGGGTGTGATCTTCTTCTCGAACAAAACGCCCCGTCTCCGGCATTCAGCCCTGGAACCGATACTCTTCGAGCAGCCTGCGCCCGATGATCATTTTCTGGATCTCGGCGGTGCCCTCCCCGATGAGCAGCATCGGTGCCTCCCGGTAGAGGCGCTCGATCTCGTACTCCTTGGAGAAGCCGTACCCGCCGTGGATCCGGAAGGCGTCCTCCACGACCTCCTTGCAGTACTCGGAGGCGAGGTACTTCGCCATCCCCGCTTCAAGGTCGTTTCGTTCGCCGGAATCCTTTTTGCGTGCCGCATTCACCATCATCGCATGGGCGGCCTCCACCTTGGTGGCCATCTCGGCCAGCTTGAACTGGATGGCCTGGTGCTGGGCGATCGGCTTGCCGAAGGTGTGGCGCTGCTGGGCGTACCCGACGCCCAGCTCGAAGGCACGCTGAGCCACTCCGCAGCCACGGGCCGCGACATTGACCCGGCCCACCTCGACACCGTCCATCATTTGGTAAAAACCCCGGCCGGTGGCCCCGCCCAGCACCCGATCGGCCGGAATGCGCAGACCGTCCATGATCAGCTCGGTGGTGTCGACGCCCTTGTAGCCCATCTTCTCGATCTTGCCGGGGATGGTCAGCCCGGGGCGGACCTCGCCGAAGCCGGGCTCCTTCTCCACCAGGAAGGTCGTCATGGACTTGTGCGGGGCGGTGCCCTCCGGGTGCCCCTCGTCGCTGCGCACCAGCACCGCCACCAGCGACGACGTCCCGCCGTTGGTGAGCCACATCTTCTGACCCGTCAGGACGTACGCGTCGCCGTCGCGCACCGCCTTCGAGGTGATCGCCGAGACATCCGAGCCGAGCCCCGGCTCCGACATCGAGAACGCGCCCCGGATGTCACCGGCCGCCATCCGGGGCAGGAAGTGCGCCTTCTGCTCCTCGGTGCCGTGCTGCTTCAGCATGTACGCCACGATGAAGTGGGTGTTGATGATGCCGGACACCGACATCCAGCCCCGGGCGATCTCCTCCACGCACAGCGCGTACGTCAGCAGGGACTCGCCCAGACCGCCGTACTCCTCCGGGATCATCAGGCCGAACAGGCCCAGTTCCTTGAGGCCGTCCACGATGGCCTGCGGATACTCGTCGCGGTGCTCCAGCTCGGTGGCGACCGGGATGATCTCCTTGTCGACGAAGTCACGGACGGTGGCGAGGATCTCGCGCTGGACATCGGTCAGTCCGGCGGTCTGGGCGAGACGGCTCATTTCTCCTTCTCCCGTGGCTCCGGGCGGCCGGGCTGCTCTCCGCCGCGCTCCTTGATGTACGTCTCGGTGGGGACCATCACCTTGCGGCGGAAGACACAGACGACCGTGCCGTCCTGCTTGTAGCCCTGGGTCTCCACATGCACGATCCCGCGGTCGTTCTTCGACTTCGACGGCCACTTGTCCAGGACGGTCGTCTCGCCGTAGAGCGTGTCGCCGTGGAAGGTCGGCGCCACATGCCGCAGTGACTCGATCTCCAGATTGGCGATCGCCTTGCCGGAGACATCGGGCACGCTCATGCCCAGCAGCAGGGAGTAGATGTAGTTGCCCACGACCACGTTCTTGCCGAAGTCGGTGGTCCGCTCGGCGTAGTGGCTGTCGAGGTGGAGGGGGTGGTGGTTCATGGTGAGGAGACAGAAGAGGTGGTCGTCGTACTCGGTGACCGTCTTGCCCGGCCAGTGCTTGTAGACCGCGCCGACCTCGAACTCCTCGTAGGTGCGTCCGAACCGCATCGCGCTCAGTCCTCCGGGATCTCGAAGGAGGAGGTGCGGCGCAGGCCGGCCGCGCGGCCCTTGCCCGCGATGACCAGGGCCATCTTGCGGCTGGCCTCGTCGATCATCTCGTCGCCCAGCATCGCAGAGCCCTTCCGGCCGCCCGCCTCGGAGGTGTAGTGGTCATAGGCGTCGAGGATCAGCTCGGCGTGGTCGTAGTCCTCCTGGGACGGCGAGAAGATCTCGTTGGACGCCTCGACCTGGCCCGGGTGCAGCACCCACTTGCCGTCGAAGCCCAGCGCCGCCGCCCGCCGGGCCACCTCCCGGTAGCCGTCGACATTGCGGATCTGGAGATAGGGGCCGTCGATGGCCTGGAGGTCGTTGGCGCGGGCCGCCATCAAGATCTTCATCAGGATGTAGTGATAGGCGTCCGCCGGGTAGCCGGGCGGCTGCTCGCCCACCACCAGCGACTTCATATTGATGGACGCCATGAAGTCGGCCGGGCCGAAGATGATGGTCTCCAGCCGCGGGCTGGCCTCGGCGATCTCATTGACATGGTTCAGGCCCCGCGCGTTCTCGATCTGCGCCTCGATACCGATCCGCCCGACCTCGAAGCCCATCGTCTTCTCGATCTGGGTGAGCAGCAGATCCAGCGCGACGACCTGCCGCGCGTCCTGCACCTTCGGCAGCATCACGCAGTCCAGGTTCTGCCCCGCGCCCTCCACCACGGTCACGACATCGCGGTACGTCCACTCCGTCGTCCAGTCGTTGACCCGGACCACCCGTGTCTTGCCGGTCCAGTCGCCCTCGTTGAGGAACTTGACGATGGTGTGCCGCGCCTCCGGCTTGGCGAGCGGGGCGCAGGCGTCCTCCAGGTCCAGGAACACCTGGTCCGCGGGCAGGCCCTGGGCCTTCTCCAGGAAGCGGGGATTGCTGCCCGGCACGGCGAGGCAGGAGCGCCGCGGACGCAGACGGTTCACGGGCGGTGTCATGCGGGGACCTCCAGAGGGTCGAGCTGGTTCGCTGTGCGGATCTCGTCGACGATACGGCCGATGATCCCGGTGATGTCGAAGTCCTTCGGGGTGAAGACGGCGGCCACTCCGGCGGCCCTGAGCTGCTCGGCGTCGGCGTTCGGGATGATCCCGCCGGCGATCACCGGGATGTCCGCGGCGCCCGCCGCCCGCAGCCGCTCCAGCACATCCGGGACGAGCTGGGTGTGCGAGCCGGACAGGATGGACAGGCCGACCGCGTGCACATCCTCCGCGAGCGCGGCGTCCACGATCTGCTCCGGGGTGAGCCGGATGCCCTGGTACACCACCTCGAATCCGGCGTCCCGGGCGCGCACCGCGATCTGCTCGGCCCCGTTGGAGTGCCCGTCCAGGCCCGGCTTGCCGACCAGGAACCGCAGCTTGCCCACCGCCAGCTCCTTCGCCGTGAGCTCCACCTTGCGGCGCACCCCGGCCAGCGCGCTGCCCTCCTCGACGGGCACCGCGATCGGCGCCGAGGACACCCCGGTCGGGGCGCGGAACTCGCCGAACACCTCGCGCAGGGCGCCCGCCCACTCGCCGGTGGTCACCCCCGCCCGGACGCACTCCAGGGTCGCGTCCATGAGGTTCTCGGAGCCCGCCGCGGCCTCCTTGAGCCGGTCCAGCGCCTGGGCGACGGTCGGGAAGTGGAACGGGTCGCCCATGCCCTGCCGGTCCGAGGACTCCTGACGGGTCGTGCGCCACTCCTCGATGGCCCGCACCGCCCGCGCCTCCACCGCCGGGTCCACCGTCATGATCGCCGTGTCCAGATCGGCCGTCAGCGGGTTCGGCTCGGTCGACTCGTAGATATTGACCCCGACGATCTTCTCCGCGCCGGACTCGATCCGGCCCCGCCGCTCGGCGTGCGAGGCGACCAGCCGCGCCTTCAGATAGCCCGACTCGACGGCGGCCATCGCGCCGCCCATCTCCTCGATCCGGTCGATCTCCGCCAGCGACTCCTTCACCAGCGCGGTGACCTTCTCCTCGATCACATACGACCCGGCGAAGATGTCCTCGTACTCCAGCAGATCGCTCTCATGGGCCAGCACCTGCTGGATGCGCAGGCTCCACTGCTGGTCCCAGGGGCGCGGCAGCCCCAGCGCCTCGTTCCAGGCGGGCAACTGCACGGCCCGCGCCCGCGCGTCCTTGGACAGGGTCACCGCGAGCATCTCCAGCACGATCCGCTGGACGTTGTTCTCCGGCTGCGCCTCGGTCAGGCCCAGCGAGTTGACCTGGACGCCGTAGCGGAAGCGGCGCTGCCGGGGGTCCTCGATGCCGTAGCGCTCGGCGGTGATCTTGTCCCAGATGCGGGAGAAGGCGCGCATCTTGCACATCTCCTCGATGAACCGGACACCCGCGTTCACGAAGAACGAGATCCGGGCCACCACCTCGCCCCTGCGGTCCTCGGTGATCTGCCCCGAGGCGAACACCGCGTCCAGCACCGCGACCGCCGTGGACATCGCGTAGGCGATCTCCTGGACCGGGGTGGCCCCCGCCTCCTGGAGGTGGTAGCTACAGATGTTGATGGGGTTCCACTTGGGGATGTTGTTGACGGTGTAGCAGATCATGTCCGTGGTCAGCCGCAGCGAGGGGCCGGGCGGGAACACATGGGTGCCCCGGGACAGATACTCCTTGACGATGTCGTTCTGGGTGGTGCCGGTCAGGCTCGCGAGATCCGCGCCCTGCTCCTCCGCGACCACCTGATAGAGCGCCAGCAGCCACATGGCGGTGGCGTTGATGGTCATCGAGGTGTTCATCCGCTCCAGCGGGATGTCCTGGAACAGTCGGCGCATGTCACCGAGGTGCGCGACCGGCACCCCGACCCGGCCGACCTCGCCCCGGGCCAGGATGTGATCGCAGTCGTAGCCGGTCTGGGTCGGCAGGTCGAACGCCACCGACAGCCCGGTCTGGCCCTTGTCGAGATTGCGCCGGTACAGCGCGTTGGACGCCTCGGCGGTGGAGTGACCGGCGTAGGTGCGCATGAGCCAGGGCCGGTCCTTCCCGGCGGGCGGCTGGGGCTCTGTCATCCGGCGGCCCTCAGCTGTTCCGGAAGCGGTTGATGGCGTCCACATGCCGGGCGCGCTTCTCCGCGTCCCGCACACCGAGCCCCTCCTCCGGCGCCAGGCACAGCACGCCGACCTTGCCCTGGTGGTGGTTGCGGTGGACGTCGTAGGCGGCCTGGCCGGTCTCCTCCAGGGCGTAGACCTTGGAGAGGGTGGGGTGGATCTTGCCCTTGGCGACCAGGCGGTTGGCCTCCCACGCCTCGCGGTAGTTGGCGAAGTGCGAGCCGATGATCCGCTTCAGGGACATCCAGAGGTAGCGGTTGTCGTACTCGTGCCGGTAGCCGGAGGTGGAGGCGCAGGTGACGATGGTGCCGCCCTTGCGGGTCACGTACACCGAGGCGCCGAAGGTCTCCCGGCCCGGGTGCTCGAAGACGATGTCCACGTCCTCGCCGCCGGTCAGCTCGCGGATGCGCTTGCCGAACCGCTTCCACTCGCGCGGGTCCTGCGCGTCCTCGTCCTTCCAGAACCGGTAGTCCTCGGCGGTGCGGTCGATGATGGCCTCGGCGCCCATCGCCCGGCAGATCGCCGCCTTCTGCTCACTGGAGACGACACAGATCGGGTTGGCGCCACCGGCCAGCGCGAACTGGGTGGCGTACGAGCCGAGGCCGCCGCTCGCGCCCCAGATCAGCACGTTGTCGCCCTGCTTCATCCCGGCCCCGTTGCGCGAGACCAACTGCCGGTAGGCGGTGGAGTTGACCAGTCCCGGTGCGGCGGCCTCCTCCCAGCTGAGGTGGTCCGGCTTGGGCATCAGCTGGTTGGACTTGACCAGCGCGATCTCGGCGAGGCCGCCGAAGTTGGTCTCGAAGCCCCAGATCCGCTGCTCGGGGTCGAGCACGGTGTCGTTGTGCCCGTCGGACGACTCCAGCTCGACGGAGAGACAGTGCGCGACGACCTCGTCGCCGGGCCGCCAGGCGTTGACACCCGGCCCGGTGCGCAGCACCACACCCGCGAGATCGGAGCCGATGACGTGGTAGGGCAGGTCGTGGCGGCGGGTGAGGTCGCTGAGCCTGCCGTAGCGCTCCAGGAAGCCGAAGGTGGGCACCGGCTCGAAGATCGAGGTCCACACCGAGTTGTAGTTGACACTCGATGCCATGACGGCCACCAGGGCCTCGCCCGGCCCGAGTTCGGGCACCGGGACGTCGTCCAGGTGGATCGACTTGCGCGGGTCCTTGTCCCGGGTCTCCAGCCCCGCGAACAGCTCCGTCTCGTCCTTGTGCACGGTGATCGCGCGGTACGACTCGGGGAGCGGCAGTGCGGCGAAGTCGGCGGCGGTGGCGTCGGCCGACTGGATCGCGTCCAGGATGTCCTTCACGGTCACGGTGTTGCCTCCGGCGAATGGCGCCCTGAGGGAGGGGCGCTGAGGGTGAGCTGCGGGGGAAGCTGCTGAGCTGGTGGGAAGCGCTTTGTGGCGCGGGAGGGTGCCTGTGACGCAGGCGTCCGGCGGGACGAGCCGGGTGTGCTCGTCGGGACGGGCCGGACACCTTCAACGTATGACACCGCGTGTCAGCTGACAAGGCACTGAGTGCCAGAAAGTGCGCTCAGGTGAAATCTTTACGTAACAAATGAGCGATGATCGATCAGGTGGGGGTGGGGGGTCGCCTTTGGTGGGCTTATGTCCCGATCCTGGAATGGGTGCCGCTGCCGCTGCCGGGTGCCGGGTGCCGGGTGGGGGTGTCGGTGCCACTGCCGGTGCCGGTGCCGTGCCGGACATGACAGAGGGGGCCGCGGTCCGAAGACCGCGGCCCCCTCCGGGGCGGACCAGGACGACGACCTACGAGCGTTCCTTCAGCGCCTCCTCGATGGTCCGCATCACCTCGTCCAGCGGGGCGTCCGTGCGGGCCACCGTCACCAGGACCTCGCCCTGGGTGGAGGCGGTCGCGGCGGCCGGCTTCGCGGGTGCCGCACGGCCCGCCATGATGCCGGAGCCGAACGTCTTGCGGACGATCGCGAAGGCATGGTCGAGCTGCGCCTCCACATCGCCCTGGCCACCGGCCCGCAGCCAGCGCCGCAGCACATGGTTGTGCGCGGTGACCACGGCGGAGGCGGCGACCTCCGCGAGCAGCGGGTCGTCATTGGCGTCGTCGTCGTGCGCGTGCTCGTCGAAGTGGCCGAGCAGATAGCGGGTGAACAGCCGCTCGTAGCGGGCCACCGAGGCGATCTCGGCCTCGCGCAGGGTGGGCACCTCGCGGGTCAGCTTGTAGCGGGCGACCGAGATCTCCGGGCGGGCCGCGTACATCTTCATGACTTCCTTGATGCCCCGGCACACCGTGTCGAGCGGATGCTCGTGCGCCGGGGCCGCGTTGAGGACGGCCTCGGCGCGGATCAGGGTGTCGTCGTGGTCGGGGAAGATCGCCTCTTCCTTGGAGCGGAAGTGGCGGAAGAACGTGCGGCGGGCGACCCCGGCCTGGGCCGCGATCTCGTCGACGGTGGTGGCCTCGTACCCCTTGGTGGCGAAGAGTTCCATCGCCGCCGCCGCCAGTTCCCGGCGCATTTTGAGCCGCTGGCTCGCGGCACGGCTGCCCGCCGCACTCTCCGGTGCGTCGGACGTGGCGGGTGTACGTGAGGACTTGGCGGGCTCGGGCATGACCCGAACGTACTGCATGTGCGCAGCTCGATGCGCGTGCCGGGGGGTTGCCTCGCCTGAGGAGGGCGGGGGAGCGGGGGGTGGGGGGAGGGGGGTCGGTGCGGGCGGGTGGAGTGTGGTCGGTGGGGTCGGGTGGACGGGGGATGGTGGGGGCGGGGGGAGAGGGGGCGGTGGGGGTGGGTGGACAGGGGACGGTGGTGGCGGGCGGAGCGCGGGCGGGTCGAGCAGCCCGCCCCACTCGGCACCGGCCGCGAACCACTCGTCGAGCCGGTCTTGGAGGCGGGCGGGGCGGGTGGTGGTGCCGGGGTTCGGCGGAGGGGTGGGGTCGGAGGGGGTGGGGGCGAGGCCGCTCTGCACAGGACTGGTCGTGGTCGTGGTCGTGGTCCGGGTGTGGGTGGGTCCGGTGCGGGTGGGTTCGGGCGGCGGGGAGGTGGGGTCGCTGGGGGCGATGCCGGGTGGCGGGGAGGTGGGGTCGGGCGGGGTGGGGAGGGTCCCGGTCCGGGTGGGCCCGGGACCCTCCGTAGCGGCAGGGGCCGGCATGCTCAGCGGCGGCGTGCGTATTCGCGGAAGCCGCGGCCCGTCTTGCGGCCGAGGCAGCCCGCCGCCACCAGATGCTCCAGCAGCGGCGCCGGGGCGAGACCCGGCTCCCGGAACTCGCGGTGCAGCACCTTCTCGATCGCCAGCGACACATCCAGACCGACCACGTCCAGCAGCTCGAACGGGCCCATCGGATAGCCGCCGCCCAGCTTCATCGCCGCGTCGATGTCGTCCAGCGTCGCGTAGTGGTCCTGGACCATCTTGATCGCGTTGTTGAGATACGGGAACAGCAGCGCGTTCACGATGAAACCGGCCCGGTCGCCGCAGTCGACGGGGTGCTTGCGCAGCGTCCCGCACACCTCCCGGACGGTCGCGTGGACATCGTCGGCGGTGAGCACCGTGCGGACCACCTCGACCAGTTTCATCGCGGGGGCCGGGTTGAAGAAGTGCATCCCGATCACGTCCTCGGGGCGGGACGTGGCGCGGGCGCAGGCGACGACCGGCAGTGAGGAGGTGGTGGTGGCCAGCACCGCGCCCGGCTTGCACACCTTGTCCAGCGTCCCGAACAGCTGCCGCTTGACGTCCAGGTCCTCGGCGACCGCCTCCACCGCCAGATCGACATCCCCGAAGGCGTCATAGGAACCGGCCGGGGTGATCCGGTCCAGGGTCTTCGCGGCGGCCTCGGCGGTCATCCGGCCCTTGTCGACCGAGCGGGCCAGCGAGGTCCCGATCCGGGCGCGGGCCGCCTCCGCCTTCCCGGCGCTGCGGGCGGCCAGCACCACGTCGTAGCCCGCCTTGGCGAACACCTCGGCGATACCGGACGCCATGGTCCCCGACCCGGCCACCCCGACCGAGCGGACCTCCCGGCCCACCGTCCAGGGGCCGCCGGAGGCCGGGGACTGCGCGTCCGGCACGACGGTGGCGCTGCCCGGTGCCTCGTAGGTGTAGAAGCCGCGGCCCGCCTTGCGTCCGGTGAGCCCCGCCTCGCTGAGCTGCTTGAGGACCGGCGCGGGCGCGTGCAGCCGGTCGCGGGACTCGGCGTACATCGCCTCCAGGACGGTCCGGGCGGTGTCGACGCCGATCAGGTCCAGCAGCGCCAGCGGGCCCATCGGCAGCCCGCAGCCCAGCCGCATCGCCGCGTCGATGTCCTCCCGGGAGGCGTACTTGGCCTCGTACATCGCCGCGGCCTGGTTGAGATAGCCGAACAGCAGGCCGTCGGCGACGAACCCGGGCCGGTCCCCGACCGCCACCGGCTCCTTGCCCAGATCGACCGCGAGCCGGGTGACCGCGTCCACGGCGGCGGGCGCGGTCAGCACCGAGGAGACCACCTCGACCAGCTTCATCGCCTGCGCCGGATTGAAGAAGTGCACCCCGAGCACCCGCTCGGGCCGCGCGGAGTCGGCCGCCAGCCGGGTCACCGAGAGCGCGTTGGTCCCGGTCGCCAGAATCGCGTCCGGCCGCACGATCCCGTCCAGCTCGGCGAAGATCCGCCGCTTGATCTCGTACGACTCCGGCGCCACCTCGATCACCAGATCGGCGTCGGCCGCCGCCCGCAGATCGGTACCGGTGCGCAGTCCGGCGAGCGCCTCGGCGCGCTGCTCCTCGGTGAGCCGGCCGCGGGCCACGGCTCGGGCGGTGGACGCCTCCAGCGCGGCACCGCAGCGGGCCGCCTGGGCCTCGCTGATGTCGACGCCGATCACCGTCCGCCCGGCACGGACGAGGACCTCGGCGATACCGGTGCCCATGGTGCCGAGACCGACGACGGCGACGGTCCGCAGGGCGGAGGTGGGGGCGGCGGGGGCCGCAGCGGTGGCGGGGGCGGTGGAAGGGGACAGGGGAGTGGCCATCGAGGACTCTCCAGAGATGAGGGGTGGGTGACGACTGGACACGCGCCGGGCGCCGGGGCGCCACGGGGCGGTGGAAACACACAGAGATGCACTGAGATGCACAGAGATGCGCTGAGATACGCAGAGATGCATGGAGACGCAGAGAGCTGCGCAGGGGTGCGGGTGGGGAAACGCGGGCTGCGAGCACGCACACGCCCGGGTGCGTCACCGCCGGACACGTACGCGTCCGGGGCGCGGTGAGGCCGACCGGCCCTGTCCCGTGGCCGGGTCGTCGAACCTCACGACGGCTGCGTCACCAGGCCGTCGTGAGCGGAGATGCGGGTGGTGACCCGCTCGTCTGAGCTTAACCGGTGGGTAACGAGCGTGCCAGCCCTTGGCGGTGTGGTCTGCGCCTCGCCGTGTGCCCGGATCCTCGCCCCGGGTGTCCGGGATTCAACCGAACGACGGACCGGCGCGGTCTTGCGCGCCGGTGGCCCCGTGTCCCCCCGCCACGGCCGGAGTTGATGTCACAGCGCCGGGTATGTCACTGGTGTTCCCTACCGACCGGAGTGATGCGGGCTCATGGAAGAAGCGGAACAGTCACCACAACCGGCTCGCACGGAGGGCACGGAACGGGAGGACCGGGCGGTCCTGGAGCGGCTGCGCCAGGAGTCCGGACGCTCGGCCTTCTACGAACGGCTGGCCGCGAGCGGCGACCACGATGAACTGGCGGAGGTGCTGACCGCGCCCGGACAGCCGCTGTGGGCCCGGGAACTGGTCGCCTACCGGCTGGGCCTCGCCGGTGACCGACGGGCCTTCGAGGCGCTGGTGCTGCTGCTCAACCATCGCGATCCGGCGCGCTGCGCCTGTGCCGCCCAGGCCCTCGCCCGCCTCGGCGACCCCCGGACCGCCCGCGCCGCCGCCGCCCTCGCCACCAATGAACTGCGGGTCGCCTACGCCCTGCACCCGGTACGGCTGCTCACCGCACTGCGCGCCCCCGAGTCCGTCCCGGCCCTGGTCACCACCCTTGAGCGACGGCTCCGCCCGCACGACCCGTACCGCCGCGTGGCCCTGGCCTGCGTGGAGGGGCTGGCCGCCCTGGGCGACCCGCGCGCCCGCCCCGTACTCCAGCAGGCCCTGGCCCACCCGCCCCTCGCGGAGGCGGCGATGGTGGCACTGGCGAGGATCCCGGAACAGCGGGGGAGACGGACCGGGAAGCGGGGGAGGTAGCCCGGGGCAGTGGGGGAGGTGGACCCGGGTAGCGGGAAAGGCAGACCCGAACAGCGGGGCATCCGGACCGAGGTCAGATCACCTCGTCACCCCGTCCCCTCAGCCCCCCCTCAGACCGAGGCCAGGTCACCTCAGCCCCCGCACATACCGCACCTCCGGCACCCGCGCCCCCGCCACCTCGTACGGTTCCTCGGTGCCGTCCGGGTGGAAGCCCGCGCGGGCGTAGAAGCGGCGGGCGCGGGTGTTGCCCTCGACCACCCAGAGGAGCATCCGGGGATGTCCGGCGGACGCACAGCCGCGCAGGGACACCCGCAGCAGCGCCCGCCCTACGCCCTGGCCCTGTCGGGACGGGTCCACATAGAGCGCGTACAACTCCGCGTCCGGCGTGGTCGCCCCCGTGTCCTCGCGGTACGGGCCGTGGCAGGACCAGCCCAGGATCTCGCCGTCCCGCTCCGCCACCAGGTCGACCACCCCGGGGGCGCGGCGGGCGAGGCGGGTGCGCTGGCGCTCGGCGTCCTCGGTGGCGCTGAGGGCGTCGAGGTAGGGCTGCGGCATCAGGCCCCGGTAGGCGGACCGCCAGCCCTCGGTGCGGATCTCGCCGACCCGGGCGCAGTCCTCGTACGTCATCTCCCGCACGCTCGCCCTCGCCGGGCGGCCGGGGGCGCTCACTCCTCGCCCACCACCGCGAAGGCCTCGATCTCCATCAGGAACTCCGGGCGGACCAGCCCGGCGACCCGGATCGCGGAGGCCGCCGGGAGCCGGTCGTCGGGTATGTGCTCGGCGCGGGCCGCGCGGATGGCCGGCATATGGGCCATGTCCGTGACGAAGTAGGTGAGTTTGACGACATCGCCGAAGTCGGCGCCCGCCGCCGCCAGACAGCGGCGCAGGTTCTCGAAGACCTGGCGGGCCTGGGCGGCGGGATCGCCCTCGCCGACCAGCTCGCCGTGCTCGTCGAGGGCGATCTGCCCCGCCACGGCCACGAACCGGCCGGTGCCCATCACCACATGCGCGTACTGGGCGGCGGGCGCCACCCCGGCCGGGGCGGGAATCCTGGTCAGCTCACTCTTCTCGCTCATGCCTCCATCATGGAGCACGGGTCTGACAACGCCCCGGTGAGGGGCGGGCGGGTCAGCCCCGGAAGCCCAGCAGCCCGTGCAGGGCCGAGCCGTTCGCCGGTCGGCCCACCGCCTTGGTCGTCGTCGGCTCCGGGTCAGGTGCCGCCGGGCACACCGCGTCCGCGCCGCCCGCCCCGTCCGTCCCGCCGGGGCCGCCCGGGAGGGTGCCGTCGGTGAGGTAGGCCGCGAGGTGCCGGTCCAGACAGGTGTTGCCGCTGAGCGTGATGCCGTGGTTGCCGCCGCCCTCCTCGACGACCAGTCGGGAGCCCCGCAGCAGCCGGTGCACGGTCGCGCCGCCCTCGTACGGGGTGGCGGCGTCGTCCGTGGCCTGGAAGAGCAGCACCGGGGGCAGTTCGCCGTTGGCCACGTTCACGGGGCGCAGCGGCTCGGTCGGCCAGAAGGCACAGGGCGCGTTGTACCAGGCGTTGTTCCAGGTCATGAAGGGCGCCTTGGCGTACGTCCGCCAGTTGTCCTCGCGCCAGGTGCCCCAGTCCCGTGGCCAGCCGGCGTCGCGGCACTGCACCGCGGTGTAGACGCTGTAGCCGTTGTCCCCGGCGGCGTCCACGGCGGCGAGGGCCTCGTACGTCTTCACCAGTGGGCCGGAGTCCCGCTCGTTGGTGTACGCGGCGAACGCCTCGGCGAGGCGGGGCCAGTAGCCGTTGTAGTAGCCGCCCGGCAGGAAGGTGTCCTCCAGTTCGGCGGCGCCCACGGTGTCCCCGGCGGGCTTCTCGGCCAGTGCCGCGCGCATCGCGTACCACTGCGCCTCCACGCGCGCGGGGTCGGTGCCCAGCCCGTAGACGGAGTCGTGGCGGGCGATCCAGGCCATCAGGGCGCGGTGGCGGGCGTCGAAGGCGTGGTCCTGGGCGAGATTGTCGTCGTACCAGACGCCGGTCGGGTCGACGATCGAGTCCAGCACCGCGCGGTGGACGCGCCCCGGGTACAGCTTCGCGTAGACCGCGCCGAGGTAGGTGCCGTAGGAGTAGCCGAAGTAGCTGATCCGCCCGGCACCCAGGGCGGCCCGGATACGGTCCATGTCCCGGGCGGCGCTGAGGGTGTCGAGATGCGGCAGGACGGGGGCGTACTTCCTGGCGCAGGCGTCGGCGAAGGACTTCACACGCGCGAGGTTCGCCTCCTCGATCGCCCGGGTGGCGGGCAGCGAGTCGGGGCGGACGGGGTCGAAGTGGCCCGGGGAGCAGTCCAGGGCGGGGCGGCTGCGGCCCACCCCGCGCGGGTCGAAGCCGATGACGTCGTACTGCGCCGCGACCTTCTCGGGCAGGGCGGAGGCGACGAATCCGGCGAGGCTCAGCCCGCTGCCGCCCGGACCGCCGGGGTTGACCAGCAGCGGTCCCTGGGAGGTCTTCGCGGTGTGCGGGACCCGGGACAGGGCCAGCGTGATCCGCTCGCCGTGCGGGTCGTCGTGGTCGAGGGGCACGGTGAGCGACGCGCACTGGAGCCGGGGATAGGCGGTGGTGCCGCACTTCTGCCACGTCAGGGGCGGCGCGCCGGGCGCGGGGTCGGCGGCCTGCGGGGCGTTCGCCTCGGCGGGCGGGGCCGTCACCGTAACGGCCGTCACCACAGTGGCCATCACCACGGCGGCGGCGCCGCACAGCTTCGCTGCGCGTCTTCTCACGGGGCCTCCCGGGGGCGGGGTCAGCGGACCGCGCGTGTCACGGTCCCGCGCCGCATCGTCCCGAAATCGGCGCCCGGAAGAACCTGTTCGATGAGTAGTTGACCCTATTGTGTGACCTGACGCGCTCAGATGCGGGCAGGTGCTGCACGCGGGGGCGGGGGCGGGTGAGCGCGGATCGCCTCTGGCCCGGTCCGGCGGGTCCTCACATCAGGGTCAGCTGGGTCGGCCCGGCCGGTTCCATGGGCTCCGGGGCCGGTGGTTCCGGCAACCGGCGGGGCATGCCCGCGCGCGTGGGCCCGATTCCGTACTCCCGCGCCAGGTCGTGGACCTGGCGGGTGATCCGGCGCTGGTACCACTTGGGCGCGTAGGCCCCGTCCGCGTAGAACCGTTCGTAGCGGCGGACCAGATGCGGATGGTGGCGGGCCAGCCAGGCGCCGTACCACTCGCGGGCGCCCGGTCGCAGATGCAGCACCAGGGGCGTGACCGAGGTGGCCCCCGCAGCGGCGATGGCCCGGACCGTGGCCCGCAGCCGGGCCGGGTCGTCGCTCAGGAAGGGCAGCACCGGCGCCATCAGCACCCCGCACCCGATGCCCCGCGCGGACAGCGCCCGTACGACGTCCAGGCGCCGTTCCGGGGCCGGGGTGCCCGGCTCGACCGTGCGCCACAGCTCCGGGTCGGTGAAGCCCACGGACACCGATATGCCGACGTCGGTGACCTCGGCGGCCTGGGTGAGCAGCTCCAGGTCGCGCAGGATCAGCGTGCCCTTGGTCAGGATCGAGAACGGGTTGGCGTGGTCGCGCAGGGCGGCCAGGATGCCCGGCATCAGCCGGTAGCGGCCCTCCGCGCGCTGGTAGCAGTCCACATTGGTGCCCATGGCGATGTGGTCGCCCTGCCAGCGGCGCGAGGCGAGCTGGCGGCGCAGCAGCTCCGGCGCGTTCACCTTGACCACGATCTGCGAGTCGAAGTCCAGGCCGGTGTCCAGGTCCAGATAGCTGTGCGACTTGCGGGCGAAGCAGTAGACGCAGGCGTGCGAGCAGCCCCGGTAGGGATTGATCGTCCATTCGAACGGCATCCGGGAGGCCCCGGGCACCCGGTTGACGATCGAACGGGCCCGGACCTCGTGGAAAGTGATGCCACGGAACTCGGGCGTGTCGAACGTGCGGGTGACCACGGCGTCCGCGCCGAACAGCGCGGCGTCGGCCGCCCTGCTGTGGCCCCCGGACTCCACGGTGAGGTTCTCCCAGCGCATGACGCCTCCTCGGTAGCACTGCGCCACAGAATAGAACAACTGTTCCCATGATCGTGCGATCGTCCCGTCCCGGGTACGGCGTGTCACCCGGCCGATCGCTTCCGTCACGGTGTCCGCACCCCGATTTGGGTGCCCGGCGACCGGGGTGGTTGGGTGGGCCCATCCCGAGCAAGCCCCGAGATCGCATGTCCTGGAGGAAGTCGATGGCGCAGGTCGAGGCCACTACCGAGCGGGTCGTCGCAGCGGACCCGGAGACCGTGTTCGACACCCTCGCCGACTACAGCGGAGCGCGCGCGAAGCTGCTGCCGGAGCAGTTCAGCGAGTACGAGGTGCGCGAGGGCGGCGACGGCGAGGGCAGCCTCGTCCACTGGAAGCTCCAGGCCACCAGCAAGCGCGTCCGC
Source organism: Streptomyces sp. NPDC004610 (assembly GCF_040609715.1). Lineage (NCBI taxonomy): Bacteria > Bacillati > Actinomycetota > Actinomycetes > Kitasatosporales > Streptomycetaceae > Streptomyces > Streptomyces sp. NPDC004610. Next base: position 47,066 of record NZ_JBEXLA010000009.1, read on the forward strand.
GACTGTCTGCTGGAGGTCACCGAGCCCAGCGACGGCGAACTGGTCGAGAAGGACCGCAACTCCTCCATGGTCACCGTCTGGCGGGTCACCCCGGCCGGGGAGGGCAAGTCCCGGGTCGTGGTCACCAGCACCTGGACCGGCGCGGGCGGTGTCGGCGGCTTCTTCGAGCGCACCTTCGCCCCCAAGGGCCTGGCCCGGATCTACGACGCGATCCTCGCCCGGCTGGCGGCCGAGGTCGAGAAGTAGCCGACGCCCTCGCGGACGCCGTACGGCCCTCCGGACCCCGCCGTCTCGCGGGTGCCGTAGGCCCCTCGGGGCCCCGCCGCCCGGCGGACGCCGTACGGCCTCCGCACCCCTCCGTCCCCGGACGCCGTACGGCCCCGCCTCCCTCCCCGTCTCCCGTCGTTCCCGGAGTCAAGGTCCCCTGGGTGTAGGGGAGTTGGGGGAAGCGGAGGAGAATCGAGGGAAGTCGATTCAAACCGGTTCCCGCTGATTCTCACCGGTTCGAGTGGATCCGCCCCCGAAGTGGCGTTACGTCGTAACTCGTAGCGCTTGCCGTGAGTTCTCGCTTCACGCGGGACATCTGCGGCAGGCGCGACGAGGGGAGCGTTACGTGGGCGGGATCACTCTGGTGCAGGACGAGCCGGTACGGGACGAACCGGCCCCGCCACCCCCGGCACCCCCACCCGCACCGGCCGTCGGCCTGGGTGAACTCAGCCCGCGCCGGGTGCGGCTGGTCTTCTTCGGGCTGATGCTCGCGCTGCTGCTCGCCGCGCTGGAGCAGATGATCGTCGCCACCGCGCTCCCGAAGATCGTCGGCGAACTGCACGGCCTGGACAGGATGTCCTGGGCGATCACCGCCTATCTGCTCACCTCCACCGTCGGACTCCCGGTCTACGGCAAGCTCGGCGATCTCCTCGGCCGCAAGGGCGTCTTCCAGTTCGCCATCGTCGTCTTCGTCATCGGCTCCGCCCTGGCCGGCCGCGCCCAGACCATGGATCAGCTGATCGCCTTCCGCGCGGTGCAGGGCGTCGGCGCGGGCGGGCTGATGATCGGCGTCCAGGCGATCATCGCGGACATCGTGCCGCCCCGCGAACGCGGCCGGTTCATGGGGCTGATCGGCGCCGCGTTCGGCCTCGCCTCGGTCGCCGGGCCGCTGCTCGGCGGCTACTTCACCGACCATCTCTCCTGGCGCTGGTGCTTCTACATCAACATCCCCTTCGGCCTGCTCACCATGGCCGTGGTCGCCGTCGTCCTCAAACTCCCCAAACCCACCGCGAAACCCCGCTTCGACATCCTCGGCACCCTGCTGCTCGCCGCCGCCTCCACCTGTCTGGTCCTGCTGACCAGTTGGGGCGGCACCGAGTACGCCTGGGGCTCGCGGATGATCCTCGGCCTCGCCGCCGGGGCCGTGGTCAGTACCCTGCTCTTCGTGGCCGCCGAGCGGTTCGCCGCCGAACCCCTCATCCCGCTGCGGCTGTTCCGGGACTCCGTCTTCAACGTCACCGGTCTGGTGGGCCTGGTGATCGGCGTCGCGCTGTTCGGCGCCGCCAGCTATCTGCCGACCTACCTCCAGATGGTCGACGGCGCCTCCGCCACCGAGTCCGGGCTGCTGATGCTGCCCATGATGGGCGGCATCGTCGGTGCCTCCATCATCTCCGGCCAGCTCATCAGCCGTTCCGGCCGCTACAAGATCCACCCCATCCTCGGCGGGGCCCTCTCCGTCGCCGGGATGTATCTGCTCTCCCGGCTGGAGACCGGCACCCCGCGCTGGCAGTACAGCGTCTGGATGTTCGTCCTCGGCGCCGGGATCGGCATGGTGATGCCGGTTCTGGTGCTCGCCGTGCAGAACTCCGTGCGCCCCGCCGACCTCGGCACGGCCACCAGCGCCAACAACTACTTCCGGCAGATCGGCGGCAGCGTGGGCGCCGCCGTCTTCGGCACCCTCTTCGCCGACCGTCTCACCGACGCCCTCGCCGACCGGCTGCCCGCCGCGTCCGGCACCACCCTGCCCGACGCCGAGTCCATCACCCCGCAGGCGGTCCACGCCCTGCCGCCCGCCCTGCGCGACGCCTACATCCAGGCGTACGCCGACGCCATGCCGAGGATCTTCCTCTATCTCGTACCGGTCCTGGTCGTCGGCCTCTTCATCGCCTTCTTCCTCAAGGAGAAACCGCTGGTGTCCCACAACGCCCCCACGACCCCGCTGGCCGAGCCGCAGATCACCGAGGTGACCGTCACCGTCCCCGGCGCCCGGGTCCCCCACACCGCCGGGATCCCGGTCTGCGGCACGGTCCAGCACCCCGACGGCACCGCCGTGCCCCGCGCCGCGCTCACCCTCATCGACGCGGCCGGGCAGCAGATCGGGCGGGGCGCCAGCGGCGAGGACGGACGCTACGCGCTGGCCACCCCGGGCACCGGCGCCTACGTCCTGATCGCCGCCGCGGGCGGCCACCAGCCGCAGGCCGTCGCCGTCTCCGTCGGGGAACGCCCCGTCGACCTCGATGTCGTCCTCGGCGGCGCGGGCCGTCTCGCCGGAGCCGTCCGCACCGCCGACGGCAGCCCCGTACGGGACGCCACGGTCACGCTCACCAATGTGCACGGCGAAGTCGTCTCCAGCACCCGCAGCGGGCGCGAGGGCGGCTATGTCATCAGCGAGCTGGTGGCGGGCGAGTACACCCTCGCCGCCAGCGCGCCCGCCTTCCGCCCGGCCGCCCTCCCGATCACCGTCCAGGCGTCCCGCGAGACCCGCCAGGACATCGAGCTCGCGGGCGGCGCCGTGCTGCGCGGCACGGTCCGGGCCGGGGGCGGACGCCCCGTCGAGGACGCCCGGGTCACCCTGCTCGACGCCGCCGGCAATGTCGTCGACACCCTCACCACCGGCCCCGACGGCACCTTCCGCTTCGTCGACCTCTCCTCCGGCGAGTACACCGTCATCGCCGCCGGATACCCGCCCGTCGCCACCGTCCTCCAGGTCGCGGGCGGCGGCCGTACCGAACGAGATCTCCAGCTCGGACACGAGGACTGACGGACGGCGGCGGCCCCTGGCGATGACGGCGGACGACGGCGGCCCCCGGCGTGAGCGCCCCCGCGCACCGCTCACCCGGGCGCCCCTTCGCACGCCTGAGTGCGCCGGAGCGGTGACCCGGCGGGCGGGGCCGGGGAATTCGCCTATTGGCACACATCGTGAGCGGGCGCCCCCGTACCGTGGTGGCGGGAACAGATCTTGTGGAGGCATGGGGGAGAAAGGCTGGGCCATGAACCATGGCACCGACCGGGAGGTTCCCGGCCGTGCGGCCGGTCCGGGCGAGGTGAGCGCACCACCACCCGCTGCCGCGCAACCCACCGCCGAGGAGCCCGCTCTCGCGGGGCACCCTGCCGCCGGGCACGCCGACGCCGGGCACTCCGACGCCGGGGGGCCCACCGCAGGAGGGCCCACCCCCGAGCCACCCACTCCCACTCCCACACCCACCCCCGGGCGCATCCCGCTGGCCGTGGTCGTCGTGGACCGCGACGGAGTCGTCTCCCACTGGAGCAGCGGCGCTCGGCGGATCTTCCGGGCCCCGAGGGAGGCCGCCGTCGGCCGTCCGGTCACCGATCTGCTGCCTGTCTCCGGCGCCCTCCCCGAGGACGAGCACCCCCGCGGCCAGGACCCGGTCTGCGACGGCTACGACGGCTACGACGGCCCCGATCTGGAGTCCTCGCTCGGCGGACGGCTGTCCCACCCGGCCGCCGGACGCGCCCGGCTCACCGTGCCCGAGCGGGGCCGGATCGATGTGCTGTGGTGGGCCTACCCCCTGGTCGGCCCCGGGCCCGAACGCCTGCTGGTGCTCGCCGCCGACGCCGCCTCGCTGCGCCCTCCCGGCACCACCGACGCCCCGCCCGTGGAGCGCGTGGCCCCCGGCTTCGCCCCGCACACCGGCTTCCCCGGCGCCGACCGGCTCGCCCGCCGCCTGCCCGACATCCTGCCCGGCATGAGCGTCGCCGACAGCTCCCGGATCGCCGCCCAGATCCTCGAACTCGGCTATCCGGTGCTGGAGTTCAGCAGCAGCGAACTGGTGCCGGTCACCCCCGACTGGGGCGTGCCCCGGCGTGCCGAGCGCCGCGCCCGCCGCGAACGCGCGGCCCACGCGCGGGCGGGCGGCCCGCCCGTCCCCCACGACCCCGAGGACGACGCCGAGGACCTGGAGTACACCGCGGTCCGCGAGCGCCTGGAGTTCCTCAACGAGGTCAGCGGCAGGATCGGTACGTCGCTGGATCTGTCCCGGACCATCGTCGAGGTCAGCCGGGCCGTCGTCCCCCGCTTCACCGATGTCGCCGGGACCTATCTGCGCGAACAGGTCGTGGCCGGCGAGGGGTTCCCCGAGGGTGTGCCCGACACCACCACCCTGTGGCACCGGGTGGCCGTCGAGCACACCGACGAACCCGGCCGCTGGGACGATGTGGTGCCGGTCGGCGAGGCCATGCCGTTCCCCGCGCACACCCCGTTCTTCCAGTGCATGACCACCGGCGAGCCGGTGCTCGTGCCGAGGATCAGCGAGCAGATGGGGCACGCCATCGCCGCGCAGTTCGAGAAGCGGGACATCCGCCCGCTGATCAACGGCCGGTCCATGCTGATCGTCCCGCTCAAGGCACGCCAGGTCGTACTGGGCTTCATGATCCTGCTGCGCCACCCCGAGCGCGTCGAGTTCAACGACATGGACCGCGCCACCGGCGCCGAACTCGCCGCCCGCGCCGGACTCGTCCTCGACAACGCGCGGATGTACACCTATCAGGAGGCGGTCGCCGACACCCTCCAGGACAGCATGCTGCCGCACATCCCGCCGCGCATGGCGGGCTGTGACATCGCCACCCGCTATCTCCCCGGCACCCTGCTCGGCCGGATCGGCGGCGACTGGTTCGACTCGGTGAAGCTGCCCGGCGCCCGTACCGCGTTCGTCGTCGGCGATGTCATGGGGCACGGGCTCAACTCGGCGGCGATGATGGGCCAGTTGCGCACCGCCGTGCAGACCATGGCCGCCCTGGACGTGCCGCCCGCCCGGCTGCTGCGCAATCTCGACGACCTCGCCCAGCGCCTCGGCGACACCTATCTCGCCACCTGTCTCTACGCGGTCTACGACCCCATCGCCGGGGAGCTGACCATCGCCAACGCCGGGCACATCCCACCCGTGCTGGTGCGCGCCGGGGACGGGCGCGGTGAGCTGCTCGATCTGCCGACCGGCGCCCCGATAGGGGTCGGCGGAGTGCCCTTCGAGGCGGTCCGGGTCCCGGTGGAGCCCGGCGACCGGCTGGTGATGTGCACCGACGGACTGGTGGAGGTGCGCGGCGAGGACATCGGGGTCGGTCTGGCCACCCTGTGCGAGTCCGCCGCCCACCCGGCCGCGTCCATGGATGATGCCTGCGACACCATCATCCGCGCCCTGAACACCCGGGGCGGACGCAAGGACGATGTGGCGCTGCTGATGGCCCGGCTGGGCGGGATCGCCCCCGACGACGTGGCCGAGTGGCGGCTCACCGTGGACCCCTCCGAGGTGTGCCGCGCCCGCGCGGTGGTCCGGGAGCAGCTGTACGAGTGGGAGCTGCCGCGCAAGCTGATCGGGACCGCCGAGCTGATGGTGAGCGAGCTGGTCACCAACGCCGTACGGCACTCCCGGCGCGGGCCGGTCGAACTGCGGCTGGTGCGCGGGGAGACCCTGCTGTGCGAGGTGGACGACGACGATCACGATCTGCCGACGCTGCTCAGCGCCAAGCCGCTGGACGACGAGGGGCGCGGGCTGCGGGTGGTCAGCACCCTGGCCCGGGAGTGGGGCGCGAGCCGGACCGGGGTCGGCAAGACGGTCTGGTTCGAACTCGCCCTGCCCCGGCGGCGCTTCCCCGGGCGCGGCTGACCGCAGCGATGCGGCGGGGGCCCGTCGGGGGACCCGTGAAGGTGGGCGCCGGCACCTTGTTGTGGCCCGCCCGGCGCGGTAAGACCGTAGGCGGCCGTCACGGACGGTGAGTGGGCGTCGTTTCGCGGGGAGTGGGGAGCCGGCATGGGTGTGAGCGAGCGGTACCGGGAGTCCTGGGAGAGTTTCTGGCGGGAGGCGTCCGGGGAGCCCGGGGCCGTGCTCTGGGACGCCGAGCCGGTGCTGACCTCGGGGGTGCATCTGGCGCTGTTCGAGCCGCGGATCGTGGACCCGGGGCTGCCGCTGATCGACCTGGGCTGCGGCAACGGCACCCAGACCCGCTTCCTCGCCGACCGGTTCCCCCGGGTGCTGGGCGTCGATCTCTCCGCGGCGGCGCTGGACCTCGCGCGGGCCGCCGACCCGGCCGGACAGGCCGGATACCGGGTGCTGGACGCCACCGACGACATCGAAGTGGCCGCGCTGCACACCGAGTTGGGCGACGCCAATGTCTATGTGCGCGGGGTGCTGCACCAGAGCGTGCCGCAGGACCGGCAGGCGCTGGTGGACGGGGTGGCCACGCTGCTCGGCGACCGGGGGCGGGCGGTGCTGGTGGAGCTGGCGGAGGCGGCCGGGGAACTGCTCAAGGGGCTCGCGCGGCGCCCCTCCGGTCCGCCCGCCAAGCTGGCGCCGGTCTTCCGGCACGGCCTCACCCCGGGGGAGGTGGCGGACGCGGCGCTGCCGGTGTACCTGGGTGTGGCCGGGCTCACGGTGCTGGCCGAGGGCGATCTCCCGCTCACCACCACGGAGTACGCGCCGGACGGTTCCCGGCTCGAACTGCCCGCGAAATGGCTGGTGGTGGGCCGTTCGGGCTGACCGCGCGCACCGGGCGGCGCGCATCCCGCCGCCGCCCGGCCCGCCGTACGCCCGCGCACCCCGTCGCAGCCGGCGGACAGCCCGTGCACAGGTATCTGGTGAACTGCCCCGGCTGCCCAATTCGCGCCTATGCTCGAAAGCATGACCGGTAGGGCGCTTCTGACGGATCACCGCGGCGTCGCGACGCCCGGCACGCACTCTCGCCGCACGGCGCGAAGGGCCAGGTGGCTCCGCCACATGACCCTCCGCACCGCACGCCGACAGCACGCACCGAACGCCGCTCCTTCTTCCACGGTGACCCGTCAGAAGCGCCCCGCGCGCAGTGTCACCAGCGTGCTCGCCGCGGGACTCGTTCTTCTCCTCACCGGGTGTGTGGACTCGGCCACGCCGAGTGCCTCCGCCACCCTGTCCGAGCCCCCCGCGAGCAGCCCCTCCGTCTCCGCCCCGGCGGCGAGTCCCGCGGACGACCGCCCCGCCGCACCCTCGGCGTCCCCGGAGCCGTCACCGTCCGTCCCGGTGCCCGACGCCGACCCCAGAAGCGACTCCGCCTCGCTCAGCATCCCCGGCATCGGTCTGGACGCCCTGGAGATCGTGCCCTACGAGGGCACCACGGACGACTGGCCCGGCACCGAGATCCAGAACGACGGCCTCGGCGCCAGCCCCTACGGCGACCAGGGCGGGGTGGGCCCCGGCGAGACAGGCAACTATCTCGTCACCGCCCACCGGCTCAGCGCCGGGGGACCGCTGCGGGACCTGCCCTCCCTCGCCATCGGCGACACCCTCACCGTCGACTTCGGCGGTGTGCGGTACACCTACCGGATCACCGAGACCCGGGAGACGTCCTTCCGCACCCCGAGCTCCCTGGCCGAGCAGCGGGCCGCCGTGCCCGGCAGCCCCGGCGAGACCGCCACCGAGGCCATGATCACGGTCTCCACCTGTGCCACGCCGGAGGACAACGCGGAGGGCAACTTCTGGCGGGACGAGATGGGCAACCCCGAGCATCGCATCGACAAAATCGGCGTTCTCGTGGAGACAACCGCGATTCCTGGCGCCGAATAGTCCTGCAGACGGAAAATCTTCGGCGGGCCCCCTCCTGGCCCGGTCGCGAGTCACCGCGTAACGTGACGCATCATGAAGATCCTCATCAGTGCCGACATGGAGGGCGCCACCGGTGTCACCTGGCCGGCCGACGTGCTGCCTGGGACACCGCAGTGGGAGCGGTGCCGGTCGATGTTCACCTCCGACGTCAACGCCGCCGTGCTCGGCTTCTTCGACGGCGGTGCCGACGAGGTGCTGATCAACGAGGCGCACTGGACCATGCGCAATCTCCTCCTGGAGCGCCTCGACGAGCGCGCCGAGATGCTCACCGGCCGCCACAAGCCCCTCTCCATGGTCGAGGGCGTCCAGCACGACGACGTCGACGGCATCGCCTTCATCGGCTACCACGCCGGTGCCGGCGACGAGGGCGTCCTCGCCCACACCTACCTCGCCAACTCCATCACCGGCGTCTGGCTCGACGGCGTCCGCGCCAGCGAGGGCCTGCTCAACGCCCATGTCGTCGCCGAGTACGGCGTCCCGGTCGTCCTGGTCACCGGGGACGACGTGGCCTGCCAGGACGCCCTGGGCTACGCGCCCGAGTCCCGCAAGGTCGCCGTCAAGGACCATGTCTCGCGGTACGCGGCCGTCTGCCGTACGCCCGCCAGGACCGCCGCCGACATCCGGGCCGCCGCCAAGGAGGCCACCGCGCTGGCCGTGCGGCACGCACCGGTGAGCGCCGGGCCGCACACCATGGAGCTGGAGTTCGACGCCGAGCATCTGGCGATGGCCGCGACCGTCGTCCCCGGCGTCGAGCGCACCGGGGAGCGGAGGATCGGGTACACCAACCCGACCATGTACGAGGCGATCCGCACCTTCAAGGCGGTCACCACCATCGTCTCGGCGGCCGTGGAGGAGCAGTATGGCTGACGGACAGGCCCTGGACGAGGTCGTCGGGTTCACCTCCGACCTGATCAGGATCGACACCACCAACCGGGGCGGCGGCGACTGCCGGGAGCGGCCCGCCGCCGAGTACGCGGCCGAGCGCCTCGCGGACGCCGGGCTGGAACCGGTGCTGCTGGAGCGGGTCCCCGGGCGCACCAACGTCGTCGCCCGCTTCGAGGGCAGCGACCCCTCCGCCGACGCGCTGCTCGTCCACGGCCATCTGGACGTCGTCCCCGCCGAGGCCGCCGACTGGAGCGTGCACCCGTTCTCCGGGGAGATCCGCGACGGCGTGGTCTGGGGGCGCGGCGCGGTCGACATGAAGAACATGGACGCGATGATTCTCGCCGCCGTCCGCTCCTGGGTCCGGGAGGGGGTGCGGCCCCGGCGGGACGTGGTGATCGCGTTCACCGCCGACGAGGAGGCCAGCGCCGAGGACGGCTCCGGGTTCCTCGCCGACCGGCACGCGGATCTCTTCGAGGGCTGCACCGAGGGGGTCAGCGAGTCCGGTGCCTTCACCTTCCACGACGGATCCGGGCGGCAGATCTACCCCATCGCGGCGGGGGAACGCGGCACCGGCTGGCTCAAGCTGACCGCGCGGGGACGCGCCGGGCACGGCTCCAAGGTCAACCGGGAGAACGCGGTGACCCGGCTGTCCGCCGCCGTCGCCCGGATCGGCGCCCACGAGTGGCCGCTCAGGCTCACCCCGACCGTCTCGGCCGCCCTCACCGAACTCGCCGCGCTCTACGGCGTCGACCCTGACCTGGACGACGTGGACGGGCTCCTCACCAAGCTGGGCCCGGCCGCCAAACTGGTCGAGGCGACCGTCCGCAACAGCGCCAACCCGACCATGCTCAGCGCCGGGTACAAGGTCAATGTCATCCCCGGTGAGGCCGTCGCGTACATCGACGGGCGGTATCTGCCCGGCGGCGAGGACGAGTTCCGGACCACCATGGACGCCCTGACCGGCCCGGATGTCGACTGGGCGTACGACCATCACGAGGTCGCCCTCCAGGCGCCGGTGGACTCGCCGACCTTCGCCCGGATGCGGGCCGCCGTCCAGGAGTTCGCGCCCGAGGGCCATGTGGTGCCGTACTGCATGTCCGGGGGCACCGACGCCAAGCAGTTCTCCCGGCTCGGCATCACCGGCTACGGCTTCGCCCCGCTGAAACTGCCCGAGGGCTTCGACTACCAGGCCCTCTTCCACGGCGTCGACGAACGGGTGCCCGTCGAGGCGCTGCGCTTCGGCGTCCAGGTGCTCGACCGGTTCCTGCGCACCGCCTGACCGACGGGGAGAACGACGACATGGCAACCCTTCCGTACGGCTCCTGGCCGTCCCCGGTCACCGCGGCCCTCGCCGCCGCGCACGACGGGCACCCCGAGTACGTGGGCTTCGTCGGCGACGAGATCTGGTGGACCGAACCCCGGCCCACCGAGGCCGGCCGCCGCGCCCTGATCCGCCGCCGCCGCGACGGCACCACCGCATCCGTCCTGCCCGCCCCCTGGAACGTCCGCACCCGGGTCATCGAGTACGGCGGCCGGCCCTGGGCCGGGACCATGACCGCCGCCGGGCCGGTCCTGGTCTTCGTCCACTGCGCCGACCAGCGCCTCTACCGCTACGAGCCGGGCGGCGACCCCGTCCCGCTGACCCCGCTCTCGAAGGTCGGCGGCGGACTGCGCTGGGCCGACCCCCTCGTCCTCGCCGACCGGGGCGAGGTGTGGTGCGTGCTGGAGGAGTTCACCGGCGAACGGCCCACCGATGTCCGCCGGGTCCTGGCCGCCGTACCGCTCGACGGATCGGCCGCCGGGGACCGGGCCGCCGCGCGGGAACTCGCGCCCGAGCGGCACCGGTTCGTCACCGGGCCCCGGCTCTCGCCCGACGGGCGGCGCGCGGTCTGGCTCGGCTGGGACCATCCCCGGATGCCCTGGGACGGCACCGAACTCCAGCTCGCCGAGGTGGCCGACGACGGCACCCTCACCGAGGCGCGCACGGTCGCGGGCGGGCCAGGGGAGTCCATCGCGCAGGCCGAGTTCGCCGCCGACGGGGCCCTGCTGTACTCCGGCGACCGCACCGGCTGGTGGAACCTCTACCGCGACGGACGGCCTCTGTGCCCGCGCGAGGAGGAGTTCGGCGGGCCGCTGTGGAAGATCGGGCTGCGCTGGTTCGCCCCCCTCGCCGACGGCCGGATCGCCGTTCTGCACGGCCGGGGCGGCACCGCGCTCGGCCTGCTCGACCCCGAGCGCGGCAGGATCGTGGACGCCCCCGGCCCCTGGACCGAGTTCGGCGGCACCCTCGCCGCCGCCGGGGAGCGCGTGGTGGCCGTCGGCGCCGGGCCGCAGCGCGGCGCCGAGGTCGTCGAACTCGACACCGTCACCGGTCGCACCCGGGTCGTCGGCGCCCCCCACCACGACGCCGTCGACCCCGCCCACTACCCCCGCCCCGAGGCCCGTGTCCTCACCGGCCCCGGCGGACGCGACATCCACGCCCACCTCCACCCGCCCCACCACCCCGCGCACACCGCGCCCGACGGCGAACTCCCGCCGTACGTGGTGTGGGCGCACGGCGGGCCGACCAGCCGCAGCCCGCTGGTCCTGGACCTGGAGATCGCCTACTTCACCTCCCGGGGCATCGGGGTCGCCGAGGTCAACTACGGCGGCTCCACCGGCTACGGCCGCGCCTACCGCGACCGGCTGCGCGGCCAGTGGGGCGTGGTGGACGTCGAGGACTGCGCGGCCGTCGCCCGCGCCCTCGCCGCCGACGGCACCGCCGACCCGGCCCGGCTCGCGATCCGGGGCGGCAGCGCGGGGGGCTGGACCTCCGCCGCCTCCCTCGCCACCACCGATGTCTACGCCTGCGGCACGATCATCTATCCCGTGCTCGACCTCACCGGCTGGGCCACCGACGGCACCCACGACTTCGAGTCCCAGTACCTGCACAGCCTCGTCGGACCCTACGAACCCGCCCTCTACACGGCCCGCTCCCCGATCGCGCACGCCGAGCGGATCACCGCGCCCTTCCTGCTGCTCCAGGGGCTGGACGACGTGATCTGCCCGCCGGTCCAGGCCGAGCGGCTCATCGCCCGGATGGCGGGGCGCGGAGTCCCGCACGCCTATCTCGCCTTCGAGGGCGAGGGGCACGGCTTCCGCCGCGCCGACACCATGATCCGCGCCCTTCAGGCCGAACTCTCCCTCTACGCCCAGGTCTTCGGCTTCGACCCCGCCGACGGCACCCCACCCCTGGAGCTGACCCCATGACCCGCACGGTGACGGAACTACGGCGGCCCGCCCGTCTCGCGCCCGGCGCCCGGGTGGCCGTCGTCGCCCCCAGCGGCCCGGTCCCCGAGGACCGCCTCCAGGCGGGCCTGGACCTGCTGCGCGGCTGGGACCTCGACCCGGTCGCCCTGCCCCACGTCCTGGACCGGCACCCCGGGCTCGACCACCTCGCCGGCACCGACGCCGACCGCGCCGCCGACCTCCAGCGTGCCTGGTGCGACCCGGCCGTGGACGCGGTGCTGTGCGCCCGGGGCGGCTACGGCGCCCAGCGCATGGTGGACCTGCTCGACTGGGACGCGATGCGCGCCGCCGGGCCCAAGGTCTTCGTCGGCTTCAGCGACATCACCGCGCTGCACGAGGCGTTCGCCGTCCGCCTCGGCCTGGTCACCCTGCACGGGCCGATGGCGGCGGGCGTCGACCTCCTCAAGAACACCCGGGCCCAGGACCAGCTGCGGGCCACCCTGTTCGCCCCGGAGACGGTCATGACCCTCACCTCCGGCGGGCGGGCACTGGTCCCCGGCCGGGCGGACGGCGTCCTCCTCGGCGGCTGCCTCTCCCTCCTGGCCGCCGACCTCGGCACCCCCCACGCCCGGCCCGGCGCTTCCGGCGGCCTGCTCTGCCTGGAGGACGTGGGGGAGGAGCCGTACCGCCTGGACCGGGACCTCACCCAGTTGCTGCGCGCGGGCTGGCTGGACGGCGTGGCCGGGATCCTCCTCGGCTCCTGGCAGGACTGCGGCCCCTACGACCGCGTCCGGGCCGTCCTCGCCGACCGGCTGGGCGGGCTCGGCGTCCCGGTCGCGGAGGAGTTCGGCTTCGGGCACGGGCCCGGGGCGCTGACGATCCCCTTCGGGGTGCGGGCGGAGCTGGACGCGGGGGCGGGGACGCTGGTGCTGGGGGAACCGGCGCTGGGGTGAGGGGGTTCCCTCCGGGTGCGGGTGCGGGTGCGGGTGCGGGTGCGGGTGCGGGTGCGGGTGCGGGTGCGGGTGCGGGTGCGGGTGCGGGTGCGGGTGCGGGACGCGGGATGCGTCTGCGTGGTGATGGTTCGACGCCGGGTGCGGGTCCGTGGGTGGTTCTCGCGCAGTTCCCCGCGCCCCTGGGACGTGGCGGACGGGTCTCTTCAGGGGCGCGGGGAACTGCGCGACCGGCCACTCACCGGCCCGCGCCCGGCGTCTCCGCGAACGCACCCCATATCCGGCGCCCGTACCCTGACCGCATGCCGAACCCCGCGCCCCCGCTCTTTCTCGCCGAAGGCCCCCGTGTCGGTATCCGGGCGTTCACCCACGACGACGGCGAGGAGTTCACCGCGCGGGTGCGGGAGAGCAAGGCGCTGCATCAGCCGTGGCTCTTCCCGCCCGGTACGGCCGCCGCGTACACCGCCTACGCGCGGCTGCTGATCGAGGATCCGGGCAAGGCCGGGTTCCTGGTGTGCGAGCGGGAGGGCGGGGGCATCGCCGGGTTCGTCACGATCAACAACATCGTCCTGGGGGCCTTCCAGAGCGGCGCGGTCGCCTACGGGGCGTTCGCGCACGCGGCCCGGCGGGGGCTGATGGGGGAGGGGCTGGGGCTGGTGGTGGACCATGCCTTCGGGGCGATGCGGCTGCACCGGCTGGAGATCAATGTGCAGCCGGGCAACACCGCCTCCCTCGCGCTGGCCCGCGGCCAGGGGTTCCGGCACGAGGGATTCTCCCCGAAGATGCTGTTCATCGACGGGGCCTGGCGCGATCATGAGCGGTTCGCGCTCACCGCCGAGATGCGCGCTTCCGGTTGATCTTCATGGTGTCGAGATCGGTGACCGTGGAGCGCAGCCCGGTGAACCCGTAGCCCAGGGCGCGCAGCGCGGTCTCCGCCCGGTCCTCGGCGAGGGCGGCGGCCATCTCCTCGCCGTCCGCCGCGTCCGAGACCACCACGTACCGCATCGAGAAGTGCTTCAGCGGTGCCGGTTCGTACGACAGGGAGCCCTCCTCGGTGAAGCGCATGCTGGTCATGCCGTGGTCGGGGGCCTCGGTGAGCAGCCGGGCCCGCGCCTCCTCGGTGAGGGCGTCCCAGGTGCCGCGCACGATCACGCGGTAGGTGTGGTGTTCGGTCATGGTCTGCTTCCGCTTCCGGGGTGGAGTGACCGGTCGACGCTATGCCGTGCGGGGCGGGCGGCGCGCGGGAATATCACCGGGCTCCGGACCGGGCTCCGGGCCGGGGCCGCTCACCCCTCGGACGACGGCTGCCGGGTGGAGCCCGTGTGGCGCTTGTCCCGGGTGTAGAGGATCGCGGTCTTTCCGCCGCCCGGCGGGGTGCGGCGGTCCATCTCGAACAGGGCGGTGGCGGCCAGCAGATCGCTCAGCTTGGTGTAGCCGTAGGTGCGGGAGTCGAAGTCGGAGCGCTGATTGGTGATGATCTGGCCGACGCTGCCGAGCGCGGCCCAGCCGTCGTCGTCGGACGCCGCCTCCACCGCGTGCCGCAGCAGATTGACCAGCGTGGTGTCGCTCTTCAGCTTGGCCGCCGTGGCCCGCGCGGCCGACTTCGCCTCGACCGGGGCGGTGGCACCCTTCAGATTCTCGACGTACAGGAACTTGTCGCAGGCCGCCACGAACGGCTTCGGCGTCTTGCGCTCACCGAACCCGTACACCGTCAGCCCGGACTCCCGGATCCGGGCCGCGAGCCGGGTGAAGTCACTGTCGCTGGAGACGATGCAGAATCCGTCGAAGCGTCCCGAGTACAGCAGGTCCATGGCGTCGATGACCATCGCCGAGTCGGTGGCGTTCTTGCCGGTGGTGTAGGCGAACTGCTGGATCGGCTGGATCGACTGGGTGAGCAACTGCTCCTTCCAGCCCTTCAGCTGCGTCCCCGTCCAGTCCCCGTACGCGCGCTTGACATGCGCGGTCCCGTACTTGGCGACCTCCGCGAGCAGTTCTTCCAGGGCCGCGGGCTTGGCGTTGTCGGCGTCGATCAGGACCGCCAGCTTGGCTGTGTTCTCCACGTTCTCCACGGAGACCGACGGTAGCGCAGCGGGCCGGGATCGGCCTGCGCCGCCGTCCGCAGGTCCCGGGCGTTGATCCCTTCGGGCCGGTGACCGAGGATGGGGAGATACGCCATCTCGTGGTCGTCGGCGCCCCCTCCAACCTCGGGCTGCGCCCGCCCGCGCCCGGCACCGTCCCCGGCTGCTACAAGCTCGCCGGTGCCCTGAGGGAGCAGCGGATCGTGCAGCGACTGGGGGCGCTGGAGGGCGGGGTCGTCGTCCCGCCGCGCTACGACCGGGGGGAGTGGGCCCCGGGGGACGGGGTGTTCCACGCCGCCGCGCTCGCCGCGTACACGCCGAGGCTCGCCGACCGGATCGAGCATCATGTGCGCGCCGGGGACTTCCCCGTCGTGCTCGGCGGTGACTGCTCGATCCAGCTCGGTGCCTCCCTCGCCCTGCGCCGGCTCGGCCGCTACGGGCTCGCCGCCCTCGACGCCTCCCCGGACTTCCGCCACCCCGGCAACGCCACCGAGTCCGACATCATCGGCGCCGCCGGGGGCGAGGAGGTCGCCCTCGCCACCGGGCGCGGCCAGGCCGAGCTGACCGATCTGGAGGGGCTGCGGCCCTATCTGCGCGACGAGGACGTCCGGTTCTTCGGCATCCGGGACGTCTTCGAGGACGACCGTGCTGAACTCGCCGCCCTGAAGATCCCGGTGGTGACCGTGGGTGATGTACGGGAGTGGGGCGCGGACGCCCTCGCCCGTGCCACCGCCCAGGCGTTCGAGGTGCCCGCGCTCGACGGGTTCTGGGTGCATCTGGACGCCGATGTGCTCGACCCCGGGGTGATGCCGGCCGTCGACGCCCCCGACCCGGACGGGCTGACGCCGGACGAGGTGGTCGCCCTGCTCAGGCCCCTGCTGGCGTCCCCCCGGTGCGTCGGGCTCAATGTCACCATCTACGATCCCGACCTCGACCCGGAGGGCACGGCGGGGGCGCTGCTGGCGGATGTGGTGGTGGACGGGTTCGGGGAGCGGGGGATGGGCGGCGGGGACTGAGGGGGGTGCCGTCACTGACGCCGGGGGTTGCTGAGAGTAACTCTCCGGGGAGTTACTGAGAGTAGCTCCACGGGAGCTGCTGAGAGCGACTCTCCTTCCCCTGCCGGTCGCCCCTGCCCGCGCCGGCACTTTCTCCCGTCCCACCCCTTGACGGCCCCCGGCCGGGTGGGTCGGGGATCCCGTCGGAAGGGGTCGGGAATCCGCCGGGCGGGGCCGGGATACCGGCAGGGCTGGAGGCTCAGGTCAGCGCGATGACCGTCTCGCGGGTGCTCCGCGACGACCCACGGGGGGCGCCCGCGACGGCGCCCCGGGTCCGCGCCGCCGTCGGCCGCGAGGCGGGGCGCCTGCTGATGGCCCGGATGCGCGCCCCCGGGGCTGCCCCCCACCGCACGGTCATCCCCACCACCCTGGTGCACTACGGCCCGCCCACGCCCTGACCCGCGCGGTGTTTGCGCCGGGGGCTGAGGGGCACGCGGAGGGTTCCGCTGCCGACCGTCATCGGAGGCGAGAACGTGACGCGTCCCCGTGTGGTGATCGTCGGGGCCGGATGCGCCGGGTACCGGGCTGCCAGGGCCGCCACCCGGCAGCTCCGGCGGACCACCGATGTCATCCCGCCGCACCCGACCGGCTACGGTCTGTATCCGCCGCCGCTGCCCCGGGTCGCCCCCGGGGTCCTGGAAGCGGGCCCGGTCACCGTGTCGCCGACCGACTCCCGCTGCCCGGCACCCGGCCGGTCCCCGGCGAGGCCCACGGCGTCGACCCGGACGCGGGCGTGGTGCGCGACCGCGACCCCGAGGGCGGCGAGGGCACGCTCGGCCCATCAGCGCCGGGACCTCGGCCTCGGCCCCTCGCCGGAACCGGCCCGGTTCCCCGGCCGCCCCACCGCCCCCGACCCCTGACGCCCCTCCCCCTCCCCGCCTTCATCCCGCCCCCGACCCCGAGGGAGAACGATGAACACCCGTGAACTCGCCGAACTCGGACAGCAGTTGCGCGTCGACAGTGTGCGTGCCGCCGCCGCGGCGGACTCCGGGCATCCGACCTCGTCGATGTCCGCCGCCGATCTGATGGCCGTCCTCCTGGCCGGGCATCTGCGCTACGACTTCGACCACCCGGGTCATCCCGGCAACGACCGGTTCGTGCTGTCCAAGGGACACGCCTCGCCGCTGCTGTACTCCGCGTACAAGGCCGCCGGGGCCATCGACGACGCCGAACTCCTCACCTTCCGCGCCCTCGGCAGCCGGCTGGAGGGGCACCCCACACCCCGGCGGCTGCCCTGGGTGGAGACCGCCACCGGCTCCCTCGGCCAGGGCCTGCCCGTCGCCGTCGGCATCGCGCTCGCCGGGAAGCGGCTGGACCGCACCGGCTACCGGGTGTGGACGCTGTGCGGGGACGGTGAACTCGCGGAGGGCTCGGTGTGGGAGGCCGCCGAGCACGCCGCCTACGAGCACCTCGACAACCTCACCGTGATCGTGGACGTCAACCGGCTGGGCCAGCGCGGCCCCACCCGGCACGGCCACGACCTGGACGCCTACGCCCGCCGTTTCGCGGCGTTCGGCTGGCACACCGTCGAGATCGACGGCCATGACGTGACCGCCATCGACCGGGCCTACGGCGAGGCCGAGTCGACCAGGGGCCGCCCCACCGTGATCCTCGCCCGCACCCTCAAGGGCAAGGGGGTCGCGAACGTCCAGGACCGCGAGGGACTGCACGGCAAGCCCCTGCCCGATCCCGAGCAGGCCATCGCCGAACTCGGCGGCCCCCGCGAACTGCGCGTCCATGTCCACGAGCCGCCCCCCGCACCCGTCCCGCGCCCCGGCTTCCACCCCGGCCCCGAGACCCCCCGCTGGGAACGCGGCGAGGACGTCCCCACCCGCGACGCCTACGGCCGGGCCCTCACCGCGCTCGGCGCGGCGCGCGGCGATGTCGTCGCCCTGGACGGCGAGGTCGGCGACTCCACCCGCACCGAGTACTTCGCCAAGGAGTTCCCCGACCGCTACTTCGAGTGCTACATCGCCGAGCAGCAGATGGTGGCCGCGGCGGTCGGGATGGCCGCGCGGGGCTGGGTGCCGTACGCGGGCACCTTCGCCGCGTTTCTGACCCGGGCGTTCGACTTCGTGCGGATGGCGTCGGTGAGCGGCGCCGGGATCAATCTGGTCGGCTCGCACGCCGGGGTCGCCATCGGCCAGGACGGGCCCTCCCAGATGGGTCTGGAGGACCTGGCGATGTTCCGGGCCGTGCACGGCTCCACCGTCCTCTACCCGTGCGACGCCAACCAGACCGCGCACCTGGTCACCGCCATGGCCGATCTGGACGGCGTGCGCTATCTGCGCACCTCGCGCGGTGCCACCCCGGTGCTCTACGGCCCCGGTGAGACCTTCCCGGTCGGCGGCAGCAAGGTGCTGCGCTCCTCCGACCTGGACCGGGTGACGGTCGTCGCCGCCGGGGTCACCGTGCCCGAGGCCCTCGCCGCCGCCGATCTCCTCGACGCCGCCGGGATCGCCGTCCGGGTGATCGACCTGTACTCGGTCAAGCCGGTCGACGAGGCCACCCTGCGCCAGGCCGCCGCCGACACCGGGTGCCTGCTCACCGTGGAGGACCACCACCCCGAGGGCGGCCTCGGGGACGCCGTCGCCGACGCCTTCGCGGACGGCGGCCCGGTGCCCCGTCTCGTCCGGCTCGGTGTGGACTCCATGCCGGGCTCCGCGACGCCCGGGGAGCAGCTGCGCGCCGCCGGGATCGACGCCGAGGCCGTCGCCACCGCCGTACGGCTGCTGGTGGAGCAGGTGGCGGTGCCGTGACCGGGGCGGAGGGGGCGGAGGGGGCGGGCGGGGCGGGCGCCCGGGTGAGGTGTGGCGCGGGTGGCGGGTGCGGCGCGCGTCATGGGTCCCCGAGCGGGTAGGTCCCCTTCAAGGACCCCTCCAGGAGACCTCATGACCACATCGCGGTATGTGTACGCCGTCTGCCGGCCCTTCGACGCGGCGCTCCAGTCCCAGCTCACGGGCGTCGCGGGCGCCCCGCCGAGACTGCTGCGCCACCATGGGCTGGTGGCCGTCGTCAGCCATGTGCCGGAGGCGGAGTTCGACGAGGCGCGGCTGCGCGCCGGGGAGACGGACGAGGAGTGGCTCGCGGGCGTGGCCCGGCTGCACCAGGGCGTCATCGACGCGCTCACCACCGTCACCTCCCCGCTGCCGCTGCGCCCGGCCACCGTGTTCCGTGACGACAGCGGGGTCCGGCTGATGATCGAGGTGCGCGAGGACGAACTGCGCCGCACCCTCGACCGGCTGGCGGGCCGGGTGGAATGGGGAGTCAGGGTCTACCTGGACGAGAACGGGCCCGAGGGGCCGGGGGATCCGGCGGAGTGGAAGAGTCGGGGCGAGGAATTCTCCGCGCGACTGCACAAGGCACTCTCCGCGCGGGCCGATCAATCCCATGCCTATCCGCTGCACCACCGAGCGCCCGGAGGCACCGCGGGCCGCAATGTACTGAACGCGGCCTATCTGGTGCCCCGGGCGCAGGCCGAGGAATTCGTGGAGATCGTGGATCGGTCGAAGAATACCGAGCCGGGAATTCTGGTGGAACTCACCGGCCCGTCGGCGGCCTATTCATTCGCCGCCGAAGACTCCTGAGCCGCCGCATCCACGGGGGCGGTGGGCTGCCGGTGGTACTCACCAGCGATACCAGCGGCCCCGGCCGCCGGCCGCCGTCGTACCGCGCACCAGAAAGCCGAGCAGCCAGACGGCGAGTACCGCGAGGGCGATCCACCAGAGCACCTTCGCCGCGAATCCGACACCGAACAGAAGCAGTGCGAGAAGCAGTACCAGCAGGATGGGAACCATTATGTATCAACCTCCTGGAATGCGGGTGTCCCGGAATTCGGATTTCAGTCACGCTTTCGGCAGAGGATCTCCCCGTGCAGTACACAGAACCAGCCGTCGGCCTGCGCGTCCCACTCCCGCCACGCCTGTGACACCGCCCGCAGCCCCTCCTCGTCGGTGTGCCCGCCACCGGTCGCCCGCTCCGCGTACGCCGAGGCGACGGTACGGTCCGCCCACAGCCCGCTCCACCAGTCCCGCTCCTCGTCGGTGGCGAACGTCCAGGTGGCGGACGTGGCCGTGAGATCGGTCAGCCCGGCCGCCAGCGCCCAGGACTTCAGCCGCCGCCCGGCGTCCGGCTCCCCGCCGTTGGCCCGCGCCACCCGGCGGTACAGGTCCAGCCAGGCGTCCAGCCCCGGCGAGGCCGGGTACCAGGTCATCGCCGCGTAGTCGGAGTCCCGTACGGCGACGATCCCGCCCGGCCGGGTCACCCTGGCCATCTCGCGCAGGGCGCCGACCGGGTCCCCGACATGCTGGAGCACCTGGTGGGCGTGGACCACGTCGAAGCTGTGGTCGGGGAAGTCCAGGGCGTGCACGTCCCCGGTGGTGAAGGCGGTGTTGGCCAGCCCGCGGGCGGCGGCGGTGGCGCGGGCCCGGTCCACGATGCCGGGGGCGTGGTCCAGGCCGGTGACGTGCCCGTCGGGGACCAGCGCGGCCAGATCGGCGGTGATGGTGCCGGGGCCGCAGCCGATGTCCAGGATCCGGTCCTCGGGGCGGAGCGAGCCGAGCAGATAGGCGGCGGAGTTGGCGGCGGTCCGCCAGGTGTGCGACCGCAGCACCGACTCGTGGTGGCCGTGGGTGTAGACGGCCGTCTCCCGCGCTCGCGGAGTGGCTTCCGGCATGGCTGGCACCTTTCTGTGTCAGGTCTGCGTCCCGTGTCGGGTCCGCCTCCTGTGTCAGGTCCGCGGGAGCTGCGAGGTCCGTGGCCCCGCTGATCCCCGCCTGCCTCCGCACGCTACGCCGCATTCTGAATGCTGAGACCCCATGTCTCTCTATATGGACTGACGGTCCCTCGGTCCGGTGGGTCACTCGTCGTCCAGCACCGGTTCCGGGTCGGAGTCGTGCGGCCGGTACACCACCAGCGCCCGGTGGTGCTTGCGCAGGGTCACCTCGCCGCCGACCGCGGTGACCTCGCCGTCGTACGCCAGCAGCGTGCCCGGCGGGACATCGGTCAGCCGCAGACCGCCGACCTGGACGGCGGCATGGGCGGGGGAGCGGGTCAGCGGGCCCGCCACGGCCGCCGCCAGCAGCCGCAGCGCCGGATACCGGCCCCCGTGCACCACCCGGACGTCCAGCCGCCCGTCCGCCAGATCCGCCCGCCGCCCCGGCACCAGCCCCATCCGGTGGTACGTGCCGTTGCCCGCGAACAGCAGCCACATCGGCCGCACCCGCCCCCCGAACCCGGCGAGCAGCGGATGCCGGTC
Organism: Streptomyces sp. NPDC004610; assembly: GCF_040609715.1. NCBI lineage: Bacteria > Bacillati > Actinomycetota > Actinomycetes > Kitasatosporales > Streptomycetaceae > Streptomyces > Streptomyces sp. NPDC004610. Next base: position 68,375 of record NZ_JBEXLA010000009.1, read on the forward strand.
CGCGCGCAGCACCCGGGCCGCCGCCACCACCCCGGCGGGCCAGCCCCCGATCCGCCCCGACCAGCGGTCCCGCTCCCGCACCAGCTCCGGATACACCCCGAGACTGAGCGTGTTCAGAAAGATCCCCCGCCGCTCACCGCTGCTGAACCGGCCGATGTCCACCTGCACGGCCTCGCCCCGCTCCACCGCCCGGCCCAGCGCCCGCGCGTCCTCCACGCCCAGGTCCAGGGCGAAGTGGTTCAGGGTGCCGCCGGGCAGCACCGCCAGCGGCAGCCCGTGCCGCAGCGCGATCTCCGCCGCCGTGTTCACCGTGCCGTCGCCGCCGCACACCCCGAGCACCCGGGAACCGGCCGCCGCCTTCTCCAGCTCCGCCGCCACCTCGTCCGGCGCGCACTCCACGATCCGCGCCCGGGGCAGCGCGTCGCCGAGCCCGCGCGCCCGGTCCGCGGTCCCCGACGCCCGGTTCACCACCAGCGTCAGCCCCTCACCCGCCGCCAGCGCCGGTGCCTCGGCCCGCGGATGCGCGGGCCGCACCGCGTGCGCGTGCGGCGGCACCAGGGCCCGTACGACGAGGGCGGCGCCGATGCCCAGCGCGGCGCCCGCGAGGACATCGCTCGGGAAGTGCACCCCCGTGTAGACCCGGGACATCGCCACCGAGTACGCCACCGGCGCCACCACCGCGCCCCACTGCGGCGACTCCATCGCCACCCCGGCGCCGAACGCCGCCGCCGACGCCGCGTGCCCGGACGGGAACGAGGTGGTGATCGGCTGCCGCTTCAGCTGCCGGGCGGCCGGAACCGGGCCCAGAGGCGGTCGCGGCCGGCGCACACTGCGCTTGCCGACCGTGTTGATCGTCGCGGACGCCAGCGCCAGCGACGCCAGCCCGCGCGCGGCGGCCCGGCGCCCCCTCGGGGTGCGGCTCGCCGCTATCGCCGCCGCCGTCACCCCCCACAGCACCCCGTGGTTCGCGAACCGGCTCAGCCGCGGCAGCACCCGCTCGGCATACGGCCACTCCCGCTCGGCGGCGAACTCGAAGAGCCGGTAGTCGAGCGCGAGGAGGCGGTCGCGCAGACCGTGGCGGCCGGGTCGGGGGGCGGTGAGATCGACATCAGGGTTCATGGGTCACGGTTACCCTGAAGTGGCCGTTCTTGTCCCCGAGAGACAGAAGAATGCCCACATGCGCCTGATCCTGATCCGTCACGGCCAGACCACGGCCAATGTGGAGCTGCTGCTCGACACGGCGGTCCCCGGTGCCGGGCTGACCGATCTCGGACGGCGACAGGCCGCCGCCCTGCCCGGGGCCCTGGCCGACGAGCCCATCGAGGCCCTCTACGCCTCCACCCTCACCCGCACCCAGCACACCGCCGCCCCGCTCGCCGCCGCCCGCGGCCTGGACATCCGGGTCCGCGACGGCCTCCGCGAGATCACCGCGGGCGCCCTGGAGATGCTCCCCGGCGAGTCCGGCGAGGGCGAGCGCTATATGCGCACGGTGTTCGCGTGGATGAACGGCGACACCGGGGTGCGGATGCCCAGCGGGGAGAGCGGCGACGAGGTCCTCGCCCGCTACGACGCCGTGGTCGCCGAGGCCGCCGCCAGCGGCGCCGCGACGGTCGCCATGGTCAGCCACGGTGCCGTCATCCGGCTCTGGAGCGCCGTCCGCGCCGCCAACCTCGACGCCGCCTTCGCCGCCGCCCACCGGCTGGAGAACACCGGCGCCGTCCTGCTGGAGGGCGCCCCTGGGGACGGCTTCAAGGCTCTGAGCTGGGCGGGCATGGCACCGGGACCCTCCGGGGAGGGCGGGCCCATGGGGCATCCGGTGGGCTGAGCGGCCACGTCCGGTATCCGTCCGGTGACCGTACCGGCGTCTGTCCGGTGACCGTGCCGGTGCCTGTGCGGTGTCTGTCCAGTGTCGTGTCGTATCCGTCCGATATCCGGTTGCCCGCGCCCCCGGGCGCCGCCCACAATGCGCCCCATGGGACATCTGGAAGCCGCGCATCTTGAGTACTACCTCCCCGACGGGAGGGCGCTGCTGGGCGATGTCTCGTTCCGGGTCGGCGAGGGTGCCGCCGTCGCCCTGGTCGGCCCCAACGGCGCCGGGAAGACCACCCTGCTGCGGATGATCTCCGGCGAGCTGAAACCCCACGGCGGCACCGTCACCGTCAGTGGCGGCCTCGGTGTGATGCGCCAGTTCGTCGGCTCCGTACGTGACGAGACGACCGTACGGGACCTGCTGGTGTCGGTCGCGCCGCCGCGCATCCGGGAGGCGGCCAAGGCCGTCGACACGGCCGAGCACGGCATCATGACCGTCGACGACGAGGCCGCCCAGCTCCGCTACGCCCAGGCCCTCGCCGACTGGGCCGAGGCCCGCGGCTACGAGGCCGAGACCCTCTGGGACATCTGCACCACCGCCGCCCTCGGCATGCCCTACGACCGGGCCCAGTGGCGCCAGGTCCGCACCCTCTCCGGCGGCGAGCAGAAACGCCTGGTCCTGGAGGCGCTGCTGCGCGGCACCGACGAGGTCCTCCTCCTGGACGAGCCGGACAACTATCTCGACGTACCCGGCAAGCGCTGGCTGGAGGAGCGGATCAAGGAGACCGCCAAGACGGTCCTGTTCGTCTCCCACGACCGGGAACTCCTCGCCCGCGCCGCCGACAAGATCGTCTCCGTGGAGCCCGGCCCGGCCGGCGCCGACGCCTGGGTGCACGGCGGCGGCTTCGCCACCTTCCAGGAGGCCCGCCGCGAGCGCTTCGCCCGCTTCGAGGAACTGCGCCTGCGCTGGGACGAGAAACACGCCCAGCTCAAGAAGCTCGTCCTGAACCTGCGTCAGGCCGCCACCAACAGCGACGCCATGGCCTCCCGCTACCGCGCCGCCCAGACCCGGCTGCGCAAGTTCGAGGAGGCCGGGCCGCCGCCGGAGCCGCCCCGCGAGCAGGACATCCGGATGCGGCTCAAGGGCGGCCGGACCGGGGTCCGCGCGGTCACCTGCGCCGGCCTGGAGCTGACCGGCCTGATGCGACCGTTCGACCTGGAGGTCTTCTACGGCGAACGGGTCGCCGTCCTCGGCTCCAACGGCTCCGGCAAGTCCCACTTCCTGCGGCTGCTCGCCGGTGGCGAGGTCGCCCACACCGGCACCTGGAAGCTCGGCGCGCGGGTCGTCCCCGGCCACTTCGCCCAGACCCACGCCCACCCCGAGCTGCTCGACCGCACCCTCCTGGACATCCTCTGGAAGGAGTACGCCCAGGATCGCGGCGCCGCGATGAACCGGCTGCGGCGCTATGAGCTGACCCGGCAGGCCGAGCAGACCTTCGAACGGCTCTCCGGCGGACAGCAGGCCCGCTTCCAGATCCTGCTGCTGGAGCTCCAGGGGGTCACCGCGCTGCTTCTGGACGAGCCGACGGACAACCTCGACCTGGAGTCGGCCGAGGCGCTCCAGGAAGGGCTGGAGGCCTTCGACGGCACGGTGCTGGCCGTTACCCACGACCGCTGGTTCGCCCGCTCCTTCGACCGGTTCCTGGTGTTCGGCAGCGACGGAAAAGTACGGGAGTCCTCCGGACCTGTGTGGGACGAGCGGAGGGTGGAGCGGGCTCGGTAGCGGTGGGCTCCCGGGCCGTGGCCTGTCGGCGGTGGTCCGTCGGCGGTGGCTTCCGGGCGGGGTGAAGTGAATGTTCGTACAGTGGAGGAGCAGGGACGGACACGACGATCGGGGCACCACATGACCGGAGTCGACCCTGGTCGGCTGGACGACCAGCAGCTCATGAGAGAGCTGGAGACCATCCACCGCACGCGCCACGACACGCTGCTGTACGGGGCCGATGACGCGCTGCGGGCGCACGACGAGCGGATGGCGCAGCTTGAGGGGGAGTACCTGCGGCGCAATCCCGGGAGGTTTGTGGCGGCTGGGCGTACCAGGGAGGGCGCGCGTCGGGGCACCGCCCCGTAGGCGGAATGGGGGTTGGGGGCGGGTGCGGGTTGTGGGGGGTTTTCGCGCAGTTCCTCCCCCAGAGGGGGTACCCCCAGCGCCCCTGAGGGGTGGGGGCTGGGGATTTGTGGGTGTGTGCGGGTTGTGGGGGCTGGGCGCGCAGTTCCTCGCGCCCCTTGAGGGCGATGGGGGTGACCGGCGTTTGTTCAGTGGGCGGGTTTCACTCGGTTGGCTCGGGGGGTTGGGCCAATGGGCTTTGGGGGCGCGCGGGGTGAAGGGGTGGGGGATCTGATGGGGGCGGGAGGTCGTTTCCCGTTGCCGTCGGTCGAGGAGTTCGTGCCATGTGCCGCAGCCCCCGTCTTGTGTCCCTGGTCCTGGTGGCCGGAGCCGTCGTGCTCGGTGGCGCGCCGGGCGTGGCCGCCGAACCGGCCGCCGAGGTGAGCCCGGCGCGGGCGCGGCCGGGCGGCAGTGTCACCGTCTCCGTCACCTGCGATCCCGCCGACGGGGAGGCACCCAGGACCCTGGAGGCCACCTCGCGGGCGTTCGCCGAGGGCCGGATCACCCTGCGGTCCGAGTCCGGCGGGGACGGGCGCTCCGGGACCCGCTACCGGGGCACCGCGCGGATCGGTACCGCCGTGCACCCCGACGGCGGCGCCCGTGACGCGGCCTGGACCGTGGACGGCACGTGCCCGGCGTCCCGGGGCGGCGGCAAGGGCAGGCAGTGGAGCGCCACCTTCACCGTCGAGAAGAGCGGCGGGGGACAAGATGGCGGGGGACAGGACGGTGGGGGAGATGACGGTGGACGAGAGGACGGCGGGGGCGGGGGTGGGATCACGCATCGGCCCTGCCCGCCCGAGCAGGGGCGCGAGTGGTCGGCGTACGGGCCGGGAGAGGCCGGGCGCGGCTCCGGGTCCTGCGAACCGCCGCCCGCCGAGCACGGCGTCCACGCGGGCTCCGGCGGCACCTTCACCGACTCGGTGCCCGCGCTGGTGGGCGGCGGGCTGCTGATCGCGGGCGCCTGCGGCGGGGCCGCCTACCGGCTGCGCCGCGGGACGGCCCGCGCCCGGGGCTGACGTCCCGAGGGCCGGATACGGGAACGGGGATCCAAGGGAGGTACGGGATGCGGCGCACCGACCCGGAGAACCACGGCCCCGTCCGGTACGGGCCCCATCTGCCGGACGACGGGCTGCCGCCGCTGCCGGAGCTGACCGGCGTCCTCGCCGCCGCCGCGGGACGCGCCCGTACCGAGCCCGTCGGCGGCGGCCGGGCCCTGCTGGAGGCGGCCTGCGGCTACTGGTCGCGCCGCGGACTGCGCACCCACCCCGACCAGGTCGCCGCCGGACCGGGCGCCCCCAGCCTGCTGCTGGCCCTGACCGCCGCGCTCGGCGGCGATGTCCTGGTGCCGCGCCCCTGCACCGCCTGGTGGGCGCCGTACGCGCGGCTGCTGGGGCGGCCGGTGTTCCATGTGGCGACCCCGGCCGAGTGCGGGGGCGTGCCCGACCCCTACGCGCTGCTGGAGACCGTGCGCCGGGTGCGGGACGAGGGCGGGCGGCCCCGGCTGCTGGTGCTGTCGGTCGCCGACGACCCGACCGGCACCGTGGCCCCGCCCGAACTGCTGCACCAGGTGGTCGAGGCCGCCGAGGGCGAGGGCCTGCACCTGGTCAGCGACGAGACCTGGCGGGACACCCTGCACCCGCCCCACGGGGCCCCCGCGTCCGCCCCCGTCCTGCTCAGCCCCGCCGAGATGCTGCCCGAGCGGGTCACCGTCGTCAGCGATCTGGCCGGGGCGCTGCTGCCGCCCGCCTGGCCCGCCGCCGTCGCCCGCTTCCCCGCCGGACCCGAGGGCACGGTCCTGCACGCGCGCGTCCTCGATGTGCTGACCGCGCTGGGCGCCCCGCTGGCGGGCCCGGTCGCCGCCGCCGCGGGCTACGCGCTCAGCGAGCCCGCCCCGGTCACCGCCCGCGTCGCCGCCGCCGTCCGGCTGCACGCCCGCCTGGCGCGGGCCCTGCACGAGGCCGTGGTGGACGCCGGGGCCCTGGCCCTGCCCCCGCGCGCGGGGCGCCAGCTCTACGCCGATCTGGGCCCGCTGCGGCCCGCGCTCGTCGCGCGGGGCATCGGGGACGCCCAGGACCTGGAGGACCACCTCACCCACCGGCTCGGCATGCCCGCGGCGGGCGGTCACCGCTTCGGCGACGACCTCGCCGCGCTGCGGGTCCGGCTGACCACGGGACCGCTGCTCGGCGCCACCGACACCGAACGCGCGGAAGGTCTCGCCTCCCCCTCGCCGTGGGAACTGCCACCTGTGCGGCAGGCGTTGACCACCCTGAGATCGGTCCTCGACGATCTCCGCGACGACGGCGCCCGGCGAAGGGAGTCCCCTCGATGACGCAGCAGTCCGAGTCGGCCGCGGGCGCGAGCACGGCCCCGAGGTCCCCCGGCGCGGGCCCGGCGCCCTGGCCGCCGCTGGCCGAGCCCCGCCCGCTGGCCGAGCACCGGGTATGGCCGCGCGCCTTCCACGACCGGCTGACCGCGCCCCTGCCCGGCATCAGGGCCATGACCCGCTTCGCCCGCGAGGGCGCCGTCCGCCCCGGCCGCGAGGGTCTCGCCGACATCCCCCGGCTGCCCTTCGCCCCCGGCCCGCTGCCCCGCGCCGACGCCCGCACGCTCGCCGTCACCTGGGTCGGGCACGCCAGTTGGGTGCTGAGCGTCGGCGGGCTGACCGTGCTCACCGACCCGGTCTGGTCCCGCCGGATCCTCGGCACACCCGCGCGGATCACCCCGGTCGGGGTGGACTGGGAGGCCCTGCCGCCGGTCGACGCGGTCGTCATCAGCCACAACCACTACGACCACCTGGACGCCCCCACCCTGCGCCGCCTCCCGCGCGCCACCCCCGTGTTCGCGCCCGCCGGGCTCGCCCCCTGGTTCCGCCGCCGGGGCTTCACCACCGTCACCGAACTGGACTGGTGGGAGGCGGCCGAACTGCGCGGGGTCCGCTTCGACTTCGTCCCCGCCCACCACTGGTCCAAGCGCTCCCTGACCGACACCTGCCGCACCCTGTGGGGCGGCTGGGTCCTCACCGCCCCCGACGGCCACCGCGTCTACTTCGCCGGCGACACCGGCTACGGCCACTGGTTCACCCGCATCGGCCGCCGCTACCCCGGAATCGACCTCGCCCTGCTCCCGATCGGCGCCTACGCCCCGCGCTGGTGGCTCAGCGATGTCCACTGCGACCCGGAGGAGGCGGTACGCGCCGCCCAGGACGTGGGCGCGACCCGCATGGCCCCCATGCACTGGGCCACCTTCATCCTCTCCGCGGAACCGGTCCTGGAGCCCTTGACCCGAGTGAGAGAGGCATGGCGATCGGCGGGCCTGGCACGAGAGGACTTGTGGGACCTACCGGTAGGCGCCTCAAGGACCTTGGACGATGAACGCCGGGGACCAGATGCCGCTTAGGGGCGCGGGGAACTGCGCGACCAGCCCACCACCACCCGCACCGCCCCCACAACCGTCACCGCCCCCGAACCCGCCGCCAAACCCCCGGCACCGCACTGATCGCCAACGTCAACCCCACCGCAGCCACCACCCCCTCCCACGGCTCACTGAACAACGACCCCCCGGCAACCCCGATCAACCCATACGTCACCGCCCACGCCAGACACGCCGGCACATCCCCCCGCGCGAACCTCCGCAACGGCCACTGGGCGAGGAGACACGCCAGCATCACCGGCAACCGCCCCGCCGGCACCAGGCGGGACAGCACCAGCACCGCCACCCCGTGCTCCTGGAGCTTCGTCTGCGCCTGTTCCAGTCGGTCCTCCGGCGCCCGCGCCCGTATCGCCTCCAGCCAGCGCGACCCGTTGCGGGAGCCCATTCCGCGCCGCCCCAGCCAGTACAGCGCCAGGTCACCGAGGAACGCCGCCAGTGAGGCCGTCACGAACACCAGCGCCATCGAGAACGGCGCCGTCTGATGGAACGCCACCACCGTTGCCGAACTCACCAGCGCCCCGGTCGGCACCACCGGCACCAGCGCCCCCAGCAGCACCAGCACGAACAGCGTGGGATAGCCGATCGCCTGCTGGGTGGTCTCCTGCGGCACACTGTCGGCCGCCGCCGCCAGCCAGTTCACCGGGCGACCTCCGGCCGCACCCGTTCGCCGTGCCCCAGCCGGTGCACCGCCACCCCCGGCGCCCGCTCCGCCGCCAGCCGGACGAACTCGTCACCCGGCGCGTGGAATTCATGCGGGCGCACGGCGTCCATACCGATCGGCCAGAACGTGCCGTAGTGCACCGGCACCGCGCTGTGCGCCCCCAGCCGGGCCAGCGCCTCCGCCGCCCGCCCCGCGTCGAGATGCTCCTCGCCCAGATACGGGCCCCATCCGCCGACCGGCAGCAGCGCCACATCGACCGGCCCGACCTCCTCGGCCATGGACGCGAACAGCCCGGTGTCCCCGGCGAAGTACGTCCGCGCCTCGCCCTCCACCACATAGCCGAGCGCGGGCGCCCGGTGCCGTCCGACCGGCAGCCGCCGCCCGTCGTGCCGCGCGGGCACCGCCCGGACCACGACCTCCCCGACCGTGACCGTCTCGCCCGGCGTCACCTCCTCGATCCGCAGCCGGGACAGGCGCCGCAGACCCGGCACGGCCCGGAGCGCGCCCCGGGGCACCAGCACCCGGGTACCCGGCGCCAGGGCGGCGAGGGAGGGCACATGGAGATGGTCGGCGTGCAGATGGGAGACCAGGGCGACATCCGCGCGCCGGGCGTCGTCCGGGGGTACGTCACCGCGGCGGCGGCGCAGATGGGCGAGCCGGCGGGCGAACAGGGGATCGGTGAGGACGCGTACGTCCGAATCCTCGACCGTGCAGGTGGCGTGACCCCACCAGGTGATCTCCACCGGCACCCCTTTGACTCCTTCGCGCGACTCCCCCGAAGGGTACGCGCAGCGGTAGGGTCGGCGGCGAAACCCGGAGGTGAGGGGGACTCCATGGGAGAACAGAGCGGTGCCTCCGGCACGCGGGTCACGACGATCGCCAGTCTGACGCCGCTGGAGGAGCTGGACACCGATCCGTTCCTCGTGGACTCGCGCAGCCAGCACGCCATGTGCGCCCGCTGGGCGGCGGAGCGCGGATATGTCGTCACCCGGCAGTTACTGGTCTCCGGTCTGCGTCCGGACCACGGCATCCTGTGGGACGACATCCGGCCGGGGCGCGATGTGTTCGTCGCGCCGAGCAGGCGGGTGCTGGAGAGCGCGCTGGCGTCCGTGGAGGAGTTCACCGAGGAGTGCGCGCGGCGCGGGGTGCGGGTGGAGACCGTCGGCCGCGAGGAACCCTCGTACGACGCCGGGATGAAGGCCCGGGTCCATCGCCGGCTGTCGATGCCGACGGCCGGGTACGACGGGCAGTGACCGCCGCCCGGTGGCGTTCGGTGACCGGTTGCTCTCTCACGGTGGCGAATCGATTCCCCCCGGCGTTGTGACAGGGTGGAGGGCAGGCCCGCGTCCGGAACCGGCGGGCCGGGACGTGAGGTGCGGGGAACGTGCGCGGTGGTCGCCTGCGAACAGTGCTGAGCCAGCTGGGGCGGAGCGCCACGGTGTGGGCGGTGAGCACGCTCACGATGCTGATCCTCGCCGGTGTCCTGCCCGACTTCCAGCTCCAGTCCGCCGACGGCGACAGCGCCACCCGGATCGCGATCACCGCCGCCCTCGGCGCCGGTGGCTTCGGACTGCTCTCGGCGCTGGTGTGGCCGCTGATGGTGCGGTTCCTGCTGCTGGTGCCCGCCCTCGTCCTCGGTCTGCTGGTGTTCTTCCTCAACGGGGCCCTGCTGCTGATCGCGCTCCGGCTGAACCCGGCCGCCCGCGGCGACGCCTCCCCGGAGACCGCCGTGGTCGTCGCGGCCGTGATGTCCGCCGTGGCCTCCGCGACCGGCGCCGCCCTCGCCGTACGGGACGACGACGCCTACCGCCGCCGCCTCTACCGGCTCGCCGACCGCCGCCGCAGACCCCCGCTGCCCGGCCCGCTCACCCACGGCACGCTCTTCCTCCAGCTCGACGGCGTCGGCCACGACGTGCTGGAGAGCGCCGTCCGCAAGGGCCTGATGCCCACCGTCGCCCGCTGGCTCGCCGCCGGAGGAGACCACCGGGCGCCCACCCACCGGCTCACCCCCTGGCGCACCGACTGGTCCAGCCAGACCGGCGCCAGCCAGCTCGGCATCCTGCACGGCTCCACCTTCGACGTGCCCGCCTTCCGCTGGTACGAGAAGGACCAGCGCGAGGTCATGGTCAGCAACCGCCCGACCAGCGCCGCCGAACTCCAGCGCCGGGCCGTCGAGCGCACCGGTGACGGCGGACTGCTCACCGCCGACGGCGCCAGCCGGGGCAATCTCTTCAGCGGCGGCGCCGACGAACAGGCGCTGGTGCTGTCCATCGCCACCAAGCGCCGCAGCCGCGAGAACCGCTCCCGCGCCGGATACTTCGCCTACTTCTCCGACCCCGCCAACGCCGTCCGCACCGCCCTGTCCTTCGTCGCCGAGGCGGGCCGGGAGATCGGCCAGTCCACCCGGGCCCGGCTGCGCGGGGACCGCCCCCGGGTCTCGCGCGGCGGCCTCTACCCGCTGATCCGCGCCTTCGCCACCGTCGTCGAACGCGATGTGGTGGTGGCCGCCGTGATGGGCGACATCCTCGCCGGACGCACCTCCGTCTACGCGGACCTGGTGGCCTACGACGAGGTGGCGCACCACTCCGGGCCGCACAGCCGGGACGCCGAGAAGGTGCTCGCCCGGCTCGACCGCTCGCTCGCGCTGATCGAGAAGTGCGCCGAGCACGCGCCCCGGCCCTACCGGATCGTGGTGCTGTCCGACCACGGGCAGAGCCCCGGCGAGACCTTCCGCGCCCGCTACGGGCTCACCCTGGGCGATCTGGTGCGCGCCGGGTGCGGGCTGCCCGTGCCGCGCCGGGCCGGGCGCACCCGCAGCGGCGCCGAGGCCCGCGCGGCGGTCCGGGCCGCGCTGCGCCGCCCGGTCGAGGAGGGCGGCGAGCACCGGCCTCCCTCCCGCCGCTCCGAGCCGATGGTGCTCGCCTCCGGCAACCTCGGTCTGGTCTCCTTCCCGGACGTCGGGCACCGGATGTCCAAGGAGGAGATCGACGCCCGCCACCCGGCCCTGCTGCCGACCCTCGCCAACCACCCCGGCGTCGGTTTCCTGCTGGTGCGCAGCGAGGAGCACGGGGGCGTGGTGCTGGGCGCCTACGGGGCCGAGATCCCGGTCGCGGACCTGGCCGACGGGGCGCGCGGGCCGCTCGCCCCGTTCGGCCGGGGCGCCGCCGACGCCGTACGCAGGACGCACACCTTTCCGCACACCGCGGACATCATGGTGAACTCCTTCCACGACCCGGCCGACGGGGAGGTGCTGGCGTTCGAGGAGCAGATCGGGTCGCACGGGGGGCTGGGCGGGTGCCAGGGGAAGCCGTTCCTGCTGTCGCCGCTCGATCTGTCCGAGCCGGTCGCCGACGGCGGGGACCTGGTGGGCGCGGAGCGGGTGCACCGGGTGCTGCGGCGCTGGCTGCGCGAGTGCCACGGCCCGCAGGTGCCCCTGGTCACGACGGACCGCGCGGACGACGCCGGGGAGGGCGGCGCGCCGGTCGACGCCCGCTAATTCGGCTGCGCGACGCCCCGCGCCCCCCGCACACTGGGCGCACCGGACCGCGCCCGGCGTGTCCGCCCTCCCTCATCAGCCAGGAGCCCCTTCTTGCAGGCAGCCGTCACCGTCACGCCCGCCCGGATACCCGAACTGCTCCTCGGTCTGGCGACCGTACGGCCGGTGTTCCTGTGGGGGGCGCCCGGCATCGGGAAGTCGTCCCTGGTGCGGGAGTTCGCCGAGTCGCTGGGCCTGGAGTGCGTGAGCCTGCTCGGGACGCAGCTCGCGCCCGAGGACCTGATCGGCGTGCCCCAGATCCGCGACGGCCGCTCGGTGTTCTGCCCGCCCGAGGCCATCGCCCGCGACGAGCCCTACTGCCTCTTCCTGGACGAGCTGAACGCGGCCACCCCGGATGTCCAGAAGGCGTTCTACTCGCTGATCCTGGACCGCCGCATCGGTGACTACGAGCTGCCCGCCGGGTCGATCGTGATCGGCGCCGGGAACCGCGCCACCGACAACGCCCTCGCCCGCCCCATCGCCTCCGCCCTGGTCAACCGGCTCGCCCATGTCCATCTGGAGGCGTCCCCGAAGGACTGGCTGGGCTGGGCCGGGGCCAACGGCATCCACCCCTGGATCCAGGACCACCTCACCGACCGGCCCGACCACCTCTGGTCCAAGCCGCCCAAGACCGAGGAGCCGTTCTCCACCCCCCGCTCCTGGCACATGCTCTCCGATGCCCTGCACTCCTTCGGCCCGGACCTGGACGAGGAGACCCTGAAGGTCCTCGCCCACGGCATGCTCACCCCGGCCCACGCCACCGCCTTCTGCGGCTATGTCAAGATCGTGCGCAGCCGGTTCGGCATCGAGGCGATCATCAAGGGCGACGCCCGCTGGCCGCACCGGATCGAGGACCGCGATCTGCTGTACTACCTCGCCGACTCGTTCCGCGGCCGGCTCGTCAAGGAACTCCCGGTCAGCAAGGAGCACATGTCGGCGGCCGGGCGGCAGACCGCGCACCGCGCCAAGTCGCTGCTGGTGCAGCTCGCCGAGATCTCCGTCGAGGTCGCGCAGACCGTCATCGCCGGTGACGCCGACGGCAACCCCGTCCTGCCCTCGTGGTTCCTGATCGAGGCGGCCCGGGACATGCCCCGGCTGGTGGAGGCCCGCAAGTGAGCCGCGGCCGGAGCCCCGCGCAGCGCAAACGGGACCTGGCGGGGGAGACGTTCGCCGAGGGCATGCGGCTGGTGACGGCCAACCCCGCCCTGCGCGCCCTCGACTTCGGCACCTGCCGCGACGAGCGCTGCGACCTCGCCCCCCGCGACGGCCTGATCCGCGTCGACTCCGCCGGCTTCCTGCACTCCCACCCCGACCGGGTCGCCGACCCGCGCGACTGGGCCTGGGCCATCGCCCACGCCGCCATCCATCTCGGCTTCGGCCATGTCCCCGCGGCCAAGGGGGAACGCGAGCAGCCCGACCGGGCGGACCTCGCGGCGCGCTGCGCGGTCGTCAACCGCTTCCTGCTCACCTTCCCGGTCGGCCGCACCCCCGAGGAACTCCCCAGCGCCTACCCCGACGGCGACGAGGAGCGCATCGCCGCCCGCTGGCGCCGCGACGGCATCCCCGCCGCCCACGAGCGGCTCGGTACCGCAGGATCCGCCCCGGACCAGGTGCTGATCGGCTGGAACTCCTGGCTCGGGCCGCCCACCGACTGGCAGCTCGCCTTCGCCGACGCCCTCACCCGCACCATGTCCGCCGCCCTGGACCTCGCCGGTGGCCGCCGTGACTCCCTGGACGGCGACCTCGTCCCGCAGCGGCCCTGGGAACGCGCCCTGAGCTGGTTCGTCTCCTCCTACCCGCTGCTCGGTGGCATCGCCGCCGGCATCAAGCTGATCGCCGACCCCGAACTGGCCCGCGCCCACGGCATCTCCGTCGCCGCCGTCAACGCCGAGGCGGGCGAGATCTACGTCAATCCGCTCCAGGGACTGGACGACGAGGAGTGGCGGTTCGTGCTGGCCCACGAGATGCTGCACGCCGCCCTGCGCCACGGCGACCGCTGCGGCACCCGCGACCCGTATCTCTTCAATGTCGCCGCCGACTACGTCATCAACGGCTGGCTCGGCGAGATGCGGGTCGGCACCATGCCCGAGGGACTCCTGCACGACCCCGCGCTGGCCGGGCTGTCCGCCGAGGAGGTCTACGACCGGATCGCCGGTGACCTGCGCCGGCTGCGGCGGCTGTCCACCCTGCGCGGCAAGGGCGTCGGCGACATCCTCGGCGGCCCGCTGGGCGCCCCGGGCGCCTATGTCGACCTGGACGCCTTCTACCGGCGCGGCCTCACCCAGGGCCTGGAACTGCACGGCGCCCAGGAGCGCGGCCGGCTGCCCGGCGGTCTGATCGAGGAGATCCGCGCGCTCAGCCAGCCCCCGCTGCCCTGGGACGCCCGGCTCGCCCGCTGGTTCGACGAGTTCGTGCCCCGCCCCGAACCGGTCCGCTCCTACGCCCGCCCCTCCCGCCGCCAGGCCGCCACCCCCGACATCCCCCGCGCGGGCCGCTACTTCCCGCCCGAGGAGATCCCGCGCTGCACCTTCGGGGTGGTCCTGGACACCTCCGGCTCCATGGACCGCACCCTGCTCGGCAAGGCCCTCGGCGCCATCGCCTCCTACGCCGCCGCCCGGGACGTCCCGGCCGCCCGGGTCGTCTTCTGCGACGCCGCCCCGCACGACGCCGGATACGTTCCGGTCACCGAGATCGCCGGCCGGGTGAAGGTCCGGGGCCGCGGCGGTACGGTCCTCCAGCCCGGGATCGATCTGCTGCACCGCGCCGACGACTTCCCGCCCGGGGCGCCGGTCCTGGTGATCACCGACGGCTGGTGCGATGTGCTGCGGGTGCGGCGCGAGCACGCCTATCTGATCCCCCAGGGCGCCCGCCTGCCTTTCAGTGCACGCGGACCGGTGTTCCGCGTGCGCTGAGCCGGAATGTGATCGGATAGGGGGCGCGTACGCGCAGTCGGCGTATCGCGCGCAGTCTTTGTTGTGAGTACCTGCGACTCGTATCGCGAAAGGAAACACCGTGGCCACCACGCGCTCCGCACACACCGTCTGGGAAGGCAACCTTCTCCAGGGAAGCGGCGTCGTCACCTTCGACTCCTCCGGCATCGGCGAGCAGCCGGTGTCGTGGCCGTCGCGCTCCGAGGCGGCGAACGGCAAGACCAGCCCGGAGGAGCTGATCGCCGCCGCCCACTCCAGCTGCTTCTCCATGGCCCTCTCGCACGGCCTGAGCGGCGCCGGTACCCCGCCCACCCGTCTCACCACCTCGGCGGACGTCACCTTCCAGCCGGGCACCGGCATCACCGGTATCCATCTGACCGTCGAGGGTGAGGTGCTGGGCCTCGATGAGGCGGCGTTCGTCTCCGCGGCGGAGGACGCCAAGGCGAACTGCCCGGTCAGCCAGGCCCTCACGGGGACGACGATCACGCTGTCGGCCAAGCTGGCGTAGCCCCTCCGGGGGGTAGTTCGGTGCCGCATCCCTGGGTTGGGGGTGCGGCACTGTTGTTCGCGGGGGAGGGGGTGGGGGTTGTGGGCCGGGTGCGGGTGGTGTGTGGCTTGTCGCGCAGTTCCTCGCGCCCCTTCGGGGGCGTTGAAGGGCTGTGTCGATGACCGCGAGGGGGTCCGTGACGGTGCCGGGGAGGATGCCCTGCGGCCGGGTCGTCATCGGGGGGCTCCGGGGCGGGTGGTCGGCAGGGTCGCGCACACCGCGTCCAGGACGCGGGCGTACGGGGTGCCGAAGGCGGTGAGGCGGGTGCGGAGCCTGTCGAGGGCTTCGCGGTGCCCGGTGAGGAGTCCGGTGTCGCCGGTGCGGGCGGTGAACTCCAGCACCGCCGGGAGGAAGTCGGGGAGTTCCTCGCCGGTCAGCTCCAGGCCGTGGGCGCGGTAGACCTCCTCGAAACGGACCAGGGACGTAACTCGCCGCCGGGTGTCGCCGTCCTCCCACCGGATCAGATGCAGACTGTGCCGGTCCTCGGAGTCGAAGACCTCCGCATAGTGCGCGGCCAGCTCCCGCGCGGGGGTGACGGCCGCGTGGTCGGTGAACTCCCGCAACTGCGGGGCCGCCTCCCGCAGCAGCGGCAGCCGGGCCCGGAAGTCGTCGTCGGGGTAGGTCAGACAGAGCGCGGCGGCCTGGTACAGCACGGCGTCCGAGGGCATCAGGACTCCCACGGGACGGCATCGTCGTACGGGGCGATGGCCGGCGGGCGGTACAGCCGCTCGACGGCGGCCCGGTCCGTGCCGACGGCCGCCGTGATCGAGGCGTCCGGCGTGCCGTCCAGGTCGAGGGCCCGCATCCGGGTGTCGGTCACGGCAGCTCCCTTGCTCGCCCGTGGTTCCGAACCTAGGGGCGGGCGGGGGGAGGCACCCGTTCACGGCGCCCGTACGGGTCAGCGCACCCGGCGTCACCGCCGGTCGCGGTACTCCCGCAGGATGTCCTTGGTGCGCGAGGCCGACGCCGCGTGCGCGGTCAGATTGTCCAGCACCTCCAGATGCGCGGACACCTCCGCCCGCGAGTCCAGATACAGCGCCCCGGTCAGATACTCCGTGAACACCATGTCCGGCAGCTCCGGCTCGGCGAACCGGAACAGCGAGAACGGGGCGTAGGTCCCCGGATGCGGGCCCGCCGCGAACTCGGCGATCTGGAGCGTGATCCGCTCCGACTCGGCGTGCTCCAGCAGCCGGTCGATCTGCTCCCGCATCACCTCGGGCCGCGCGGACACCGGCCGCGCCAGCACCGTCTCGTCCATGATCACCCACAGATGGGGCGGACTCGGCTCCCGGAGCAGCTTCTGCCGGGTCATCCGCAGCGTCACATGCCGCTCCACGGTCTCCGGACCGTCCTGGCCTATCGTGCCCGCGTCCAGCACCGCGCGGGCGTAGTCCTCGGTCTGGAGCAGCCCCGGCACGAAATGCGGCTCGTAGGAGCGGATCATCCGGGCCGCGCCCTCCAGGCTGACATACAGACTGAACCAGTCCGGCAGCACATCGTGGAACCGCTGCCACCAGCCCGGCTTGTTCGCCTCCTCGGCCAGCGCCACGAACGCCCCGGTCTCGTCCGCCGGCACCCCATAGGTCTCCAGCAGGATCTGGACGTACGGGATCCGCAGCGAGACCTCGGCCATCTCCATCCGGCGCACGGTCGCCGGGGCCACCCGCAGAACCCGGGCCGCCTCCTCACGCCGCAGACCGGCCGCCTCCCGCAGTTCCTGAAGCCGTTTGCCGAGCACCACTTGGCCGACGGTCGGCGCGGGCCGCCGCTCACTCACGCCACGCCTCCCCTACGCGCCGAAAGAACGCGAGCAGTCTGTCATGTCCCGGTGGCCGAATCACCTGTGTGGCGAGAGATGCTCGCCACCTTGTTCGGATCAAGGGACCGCGCCGTCAAGGCCGTTGCCCCTCCCGGCGCCCGCCCATTACCTCCCGCGTAATCGACCCCCGCCCCCGGCCGGGCGATCGTAGGGGCACCGGGTTCCGGGGCGGCGCACTCCGCTCCGGACCCGGGGTTCCCGCCGCCGCGGCGGCGCCTCCACCTCGACGAAGGGTGACCAGCCATGTCCGCGACCACACTCGCCGCGCTCGCCCGTACCTCCGGCCCCGACCCCATGCTGCGCCGCTTCCTCGCCCTCGACGCGATGGTCACCGGCGCCAACGGCCTCGCCTATCTGGCCGCCTCCGGCCCCCTCGGCAGGTTCCTCGGCGCCGATTCCGGGCTGCTGCTCACCCTTGGCGCGATCCTGACGGCCTACGGCGCCGCCGTCGGGGTGCTCGCCACCCGGCCCCGCCCGGCGGTCCTGCCCGTGAAAGCCGTCGTGGAGATCAACCTCGCCTGGACCGCGCTCAGCCTGGTCGCCCTGGCGCTGTGGCTGACCCCGACCACCGCCGGAGCCGTCTGGACCGTCCTCCAGGCGCTCACCGTCGGCGGCTTCGCCGCCCTCCAGTGGGCGGCCCTGCGCCACCGTCAGGCCAGCAGCGAGTGAAGGTACTTGACCGTCGCCGGGTCGGCCGGGAGCAGTGTCTCGATGGCCAGCTCGGCGACCGTCACATCCATCGGCGTGTTGAACGTCGAGATCGACGACACGAACGACAGGGTGTGCCCCGCGTGCTCCAGCACCATCGGCAGCGCGATGTACGGCACGGCGGGCCGCTCCTCGGCGCGGTGCGCCGGGGCGTCCGGCACCGGATAGGCCGCGACCTCCTCGTACAGCTCCCGCAGCGCGCGCGAGCGGCGCAGCGCGATCTGGCCCCGCATCTGGTGCAGCAGATGCCCCCGCCACTCCGCCAGATTCCGGATCCGCGGGGCGAGCCCCTCCGGGTGCAGGGTGATCCGTACGACGTTCACCGGCGGGGTCAGCAGATGCTCCGGCAGCCCGTCCAGGATCATCGCGATGCCCCGGTTGGCCGCCACCACCGTGTAGTGCGCGTCCACCACCAGCGCCGGATACGGCTCGAACCCCTGGATCAGCCGCTCGATGCCCTCCCGCAGCGGTCCCATCGCCGGGTCGTCGAGCGGGGTCTCCGGGAAGCGGGGCGCGTAACCGGCCGCCAGCAGCAGCGCGTTGCGCTCCCGCATCGGCACCTCCAGATGCTCCGCCAGCCGCAGCACCATCTCCTCACTCGGCCGGGAACGCCCCGTCTCGATGAAGCTGATGTGCCGCGCCGAGGAGTCCGCCCGCAGCGACAGCTCCAACTGGCTCACCCGCCGCTCCTCCCGCCAGGCCCGCAGCAGCGGACCGACGCCCTGGTCGGCGGGGGTGACGGGCGGGGGGACGGGGGTGCGCGTGGCCATGTCCCCGACGGTAACCGAGGCGGAGGCGGGGGACGAACGACTATGCGCCGGGTTCTACCGGGCTGAGCCGGACCGTGGGCCGCGCTGGGCCGCGCTGAGCCGGACCGTGGGCCGCGCTGGGCCGCGCTGAGCCGGTGCCGGGCACCGGCGGTCTCGGCATGGCACGCTGAAGTGACGAGCCATTCCTCGGAGGGAGTCCGGTCATGGGTGCTGAAGTGCTGTCATCGCAGGACGTCGAGGCGCGGCTCGCCGCGCTGCCGGGCTGGACCCTGGACGGCGACCGCATCGGCCGCACCTACCGGCTCGCCTCGCACCTGGCCGCGACCGCGCTGGTCGTGCACATCGCCCAGGTGCAGGAGGAGCTGAACCACCACTCCGACCTCGCCCTCGGCTACAACACCGTCACCCTGTCCGTGCACACCCACAGCGCGGGCGGCGCGCTCACCGTGAAGGACTTCGAGCTGGCCACCCGGGTCCAGGCCCTGGCGCCCGCGCACGGCGCCGAGTGAACCCGCCGTGCTCGACTACCGGCAGGAGGCGGCCCGCTACGACGCCCTGCGCGGCGGCGAGCCCCGGGCCGAGGCGGCGGCCGAGGGCGTACTGAGCCTGATACCGCCCGACGCGCGCGGGCTGCTCGACGTGGCCTGCGGCACCGGGATCGTCACCCGGCGGCTCGCCGCCGCGCGGCCCGCGATGCGGGTGACCGGCGCCGACCTCACCCCCGAGATGGCCCGGCACGCCGTCGCCCGGCTGCCCGGCGCGGTGGTCCTCGCCGACAGCCGGCGACTGCCGTTCCGGGACGGCGAGTTCGACGCGGTGAGCAGTGTGTGGCTGCTGCATCTGCTGGACGGCCCGGCGGAGGTCGCCGCGGTCGTCGCCGAGTGCGCCCGGGTGCTGCGGCCCGGCGGGGTGTATGTCACCACGGTCGACAAGGCGGCCTCCCACAACGTGGGCAGCGACATCGACGCCGTGCTGGCCACCCGGCCGCGCGGCCCGGCGCACGACGCCTCGGAGGCGGTCGCCGGGTACGCGGCCGATGCGGGGCTGGTCCCGGCGGGCCGGACCCGTTTCGCCGGTCGCGGCCAGGGCCGCAGCCCCCGGCGGGCGGTCACGGATCTGCGCCGGGGCTGGTTCATGACGCTCCCGCCGGGCGACCCGCGCGCGGACGGCTACGCGGAACGCCTGGCCGCGCTCCCGGACCAGGACAGGGACCGGCCGGAACCGTGGTTCGCGTTACGGGGGTTTCGGAAGGCGGGGGGGGTAGGGGGGAGGGGGTGATGTGAAGAAGAGGGGGGGAGGGGTGACGTAAAGGGGGAGGGGTGATGTGAAGGGGGGCGGCGCTGGGGGCGGCGTCGCCGCGGCGCGTGCGGGACTCCGCCGTGAGGGCGCGCTGCGGCGGGTCGCGGGTCGATGCGTACGCCGTCGGCCTTGTGATGCGGGCGGGTGAGGCCACTGGGCGGGCTTGCTCTGGGCGTCGCTGTGGGGGCCGGGTCGGTCGGCGGGGGCCGGCGGTGTGTGAGCGTGCCGGTCGGCCGCTGGCCTGCCTTGGGTCCGGGGTTCGTCCGCATGGTGGGCCTGCCATGTCCGTCGCTGTGGGGGCCGGGTCGGTGGGCGGGGGGACCCGCCGCGCGTGGCCGTGCCGGTCGGCCGTCGGCCTGCTTTGGGTCCGGGGTTCGTCCGCATGGCGGGTCCGCTCTGGCCGCCGCCGTGGGAGCAGTGCCGGTCGGCGGGGGACCGGTCCCGCGACAGACGCTGCCGAGCCCGCGACAGACGCTGCCCCGCCCGCCAGGGAAGCCGCCGAGCCCGCAACGGATGCCGCCGCGTCTGCCAGGGAAGCCGCCGAGCCCGCAAGGAATGCCGCCGCGTCTGCCAGGGAAGCCGCCGAGCCCGCAACGGATGCCGCCGCGTCTGCCAGGGAAGCCGCAGAGCCCGCAGCGGATGCCGCCGCGTCTGCCAGGGAAGCCGCCGAGCCCGCGACGGACGCCGCCGGGCCCGCAACGGACGTCGCCCCGCCCGCCAGGAAAGCCGCCGGGCCAGCCAGGAAGCCGCCCGAACCCGCCAGGGAACCGCCCGTGCCCCCGGGCGGGGCGACGACGGGCCCGTGCTGCCCTGGCAGCCGCCCAGGACGTTCGGGGCGACCACGAACCAGCGGTCGGTGTCCAGGGCCAGCCCCGGGCCTACCAGCCCCCGCCACCAGCCGGGCGTGGGATGTCGGGGACCCGGCCGTGTGTGAGCGTGCCGGTCGGCCGTCGGTCCGCCTTGGGTCCGGTGCCGTCCGCATGGCGGGCCTGCTCCGGCCGTCGCCGTGGGAGTCGGGTGGGTCGGTGGGCGGGGGCGTGTGTGACCGTGCCGGTCGGCCGCCGCCCCCCTGGCTCCGGGTCCCACCCGCACCGCGGGCCCGCGCGGATCTGCGCCCGGCTTTGCCGGTACGGCAAAGGTATTTGCTTGCCGGTGAGGCGCACGGCAGGCTGACAGCACCCCGAGGCGAGGAGAGACGGCCCCATGGCTCACGGCGACCACGGCGACCGCGCCGCACACGGCAACGGCACCAGCGGCCACGGCGACCGCGCCGGTCACGGCAACGGCACCAGCGGCCACGGCGACCGCGCCGGTCACGGCAACGGCACCAGCGGCCACGGCGACCAGGCCGGTCACGGCAGCGGCACCAGCGGCCACGGCCAGGACGGCCACCATCACGGGCACGGCCACGGCGACATGGACATCGACTGGTCCGCCATGGCCCCCCTCCTGGAGACCCAGGCGGAGCTGTTCGCGCCGCTCAACGAGCGGGCGGTGGCCTGGCTGGGCAAGCGGCAGACCGCGCCGGGACTGATCGTCGACGCGGGCAGCGGCCCCGGCGTCATCGCCTGTCTGTTCGCCGAGACGTTCCCCGGGGCCCGGGTCGTCGCCGTCGACGGTGCCGCACCGCTGCTGGAGCGGGCGCGGGCGCGGGCGGCACGGCTGGGGGTGGCCGACCGGTTCAGCACGCTGACGGGGGACCTGCCGGACGCGCTGGGCGACCTCGACTACCCCGTCGACCTCCTCTGGGCCAGCCGCAGCCTGCATCACCTCGGCGACCAGCGGGCGGCGCTCGCCGCGTTTGCGGAGCACCTCGCGCCCGGCGGCACCCTGGCCCTGATGGAGGGCGGCCTCCCGGCCCGCTTCCTCCCCCGGGACCTCGGTATCGGCCGCCCCGGTCTCCAGGCCCGGCTGGACGCGCTGCACGAGGAGCGGTTCGCCGAGATGCGCGCGTCGCTGCCGGGCTCGGTCGCCGAGGCCGAGGACTGGCAGGCGCTGCTGACCGCCGCCGGGCTGAAGCCGACCGGCACCCGCAGCTTCCTCCTGGACCTGCCCGCCCCGGCCCCGGACCGGGCCCGCGTCTATGTCGCCCAGGTCCTCGGCCGTCTGCGCGAGGGCTTCGCCGACCAGCTCGACCCCACCGACCGCACCACCCTCGACCGCCTCCTCGACCCCGAGGACCCGGCGAGCGTCCACCGACGCCCGGACGTCTTCCTCCTGGAGGCACAGACGGTCCACACGGCGACGCGGGCGCTGGAGTCGTAGGCGGGGTGGGGCGGGCGCGGGGGACGGAGGGTGTCTGCGCCGATCCCGGGGTGCGGTGTCCGCCGCCCGAGGATCCCCGCCGCGTGCGCCCGGGGGCTCGCGCCCCGGCGCTCGGCACCCTCGTGCCCGCTCGACCGACCCGGAGCGGGCGGTTCCGCGCCCCGGCGCCCCGCGCCGAGCCGACGCTCCCTCCGACGGCAGCACCCCGCCCCGCCCGCCCGGCCCCGCCGGGTGCGCCCGCGCCCGAAACACCCCCCCCATCAACACCCCCCATCAACACCCCCCCATCAACACCCCCCCATCAACACCCCCCCATCAACACCCCCCCATCAACCCCTCAACACCCCCCCACCCGCACGAACAACACCACCCGCGCCCCCCGCAACCCCCACTCCCCGCACGGCTCGAACGCCGTCGCCAGGACCTCCCGTTTGGTGCGTTCCAACGGGGTCTGGTCCAAGGGCTGGCCCTGCGGGTCGCTCACGGCGAGGACGCGGGGGGTCGCGAGCAGGCGGGCGCGGAGGGTGGCCGGGTCCGTCTCCGTGCCGTAGAGGGTGCGGGAGGCGGCCGGGCCGGAGGCCAGGGCGAGGTCCCGCAGGCCCGCCACCGAGGACGGGTCGGCCAGGGTCCAGACCCGGCGCCGGCCGGGGAGGTACAGCACACCGTCCGCGTTCCGGCCCGCCGCGCGGAGGGTGTCGGATATCGCCGTCACATCGTCCAGCCTGCTGTCCGGGGTGCGCAGATGCAGGGAGTACGGCACCAGCGCCAGCACCGCCGCCCCGGCCACCAGCAGCACCCGGGGCCGGGCCCGGCCCAGTACCGCGCCGATCAGCAGGGCCGCGCCCGCCTGGGAGTACAGGACGTACCGGTCCACGTACAGCGGCTTGGCCAGGGACGCCAGGAGCAGGACCGACGGCGGGACCACCAGCAGGGCGAGGGACAGCGCGGGCAGGCCGCCCGGGGAAGGGCGTCCCCGGCGGAGCAGCGCCGCGCACAGCACCCCCACCGCCGACATGCCCGCGAAGCCCGCCACCGCGCCCCCCTCGATCCCCCCGATCCACGCCACCTGCTCCGACTGCCCGACGCTCAGCAGCACCAGCGGGGTCAGCAGCGCGCACACCGGCAGGGCCGCCGTCAGCCAGGCCCGGCGGGCACGCGCGGGGACCGCCACCGCGTGCGCCAGGAGCACCAGGACCGCGAACTCGTGCAGGAGGCAGGCCGTCAGCAGGACCGCCGCGTACCCGGCCCAGGTCCGGCGGGACCCCGTGGCCGCCGCGCGGGCCAGGAGATACGTCGCCCCGATCACCAGCGCGCAGACCAGCGCGTACGACCTGCCCTCCTGGGCGTAGCGCTGGACCGGGGGCAGGAGGGCGAAGGTGAGCCCGGCCGCCAGGCCCGTCCGGGGGCCCGCGAGGCGCAGGCCGAGCAGGGCGAGGGTGCCGCAGGCGACGGCGGTCGCCAGCACCGACGGCAGCCGCATGACCAGCAGCGGATCGCTGTCGCCGGTCAGCCGGAACAGGGCGTGCATCAGCAGGTAGTACAGGCCGTGCACGGCGTCCGCCCCGCCGAGCGTGCCCCACAGGTCCGGCAGCGCCCGCCGGGCCATGTCGTACGTCACCGCCTCGTCCCGCCACAGGGTGCCGCCGCGCCGGACGCCCCACAGGCCGAGGGCGAGGGAGACGGCGGCCGGGACGAGGACCGCCACCCGCGCGGCGCGGGTCCGGTCCCGGGCGGCAGGGGCGGGGCGGCGGGTGGTGGCGCGGGGGTGCTCAAGCGTGGCGATGACGGGCTCCGGTGCGATGACGTCGGCAGGGACAGACGTCGAGTCCAGGCGCCGGACGATTGATGGGCAGCCCCCTTCCGGAGCGCCGATCAATCGGCGGGGGCGGATTGCTAGCGTGGGAACGGCCGGTCAGGGGGGATGAGGGAGATGGGTCGTAGGGAGAAGCCGCTCGATCCGGCCGCGGGGGCCGTCCAGCGCTTCGCCTTCGAGCTGCGCAAGCTGCGCGACGAGGCGGGCGCCCCGACCTACCGGGCCATGGCCGCCCGCGCGGGCTACTCCGGCCCGACCCTGTCCGCCGCGGCGGCGGGGGAGCGGCTGCCGACCCTGCCGGTGCTCCTCGCGTACGTCCGGGCCTGCGGCGGCGACGAGGCCGACGAGGCCGACTGGACCGCGCGCTGGCGGGCGGCCGTCGCCGAGTCCGCCGAACCGGCCGCCCCCGATGGCCCCGACGGCACCGACAGCCCCTATCCCGGCCTCGCCCGCTTCGAGACCGGCGACGGCGACCACTTCCACGGCCGGGACGACCTGATCGCCGAACTCGTCGCCCTCACCGCCCGCCGCCGCGTCCTGGCGGTGGTCGGCGCGTCCGGCAGCGGCAAGTCCTCGCTGCTGCGCGCCGGACTCGTCCCCGCCCTGCGCGCGACCCGCACACCGGACGGGCCCGCCGCCATCCGGGTCGTCACCCCCGGCGCCCACCCCGCCCGCACCCACGCGGAGCGCTTCGTCCCGCATCCCGGCGCCGGTGGCGGGGACACCCTCGTCGTGGTCGACCAGTTCGAGGAGACCTTCGCGCTGTGCCGGGACCCGGCCGAGCGGGAGCGGTTCGTCACGCTGCTGCTGTCCGCCCTGGACCCCGCGAACCGGCTGCGCGTCCTGATCGCCGTACGCGCCGACTTCTACGGGCGGTGCGCCGAGCACGGGCCGCTCGCGGCGGCGCTGCGGGACTCCACCCTCCTGGTCGGCCCGATGGCGGCGGCTCAGCTCCGGGAGGCGGTGGTCCGGCCCGCGGGCGCCCGGCGGCTGATCGTCGAACGCGCCCTCACCGCCCGGATCGTCGCCGATGTCGAAGGACAGCCCGGCGGACTGCCGCTGATGGCGCACGCCCTGCGCGAGGTCTGGCGCCGCCGCACCGGCAAGACCCTCACCCTCACCGCGTACGAGGCGATCGGCGGGGTCGACGGAGCCGTCGCGCACACCGCCGAGACCCTCTACGCCGGGCTCGGGCCCGCCGAGCGGACCGCCCTGCGCCGGCTGCTGCTGCGGCTGGTCACCCCGGGCGACGGCACCGCCGACACCCGCCGCCCCGCCGACCGGGCCGAACTCGGCGCCGACCCGGTCACCGCCGAGGTGCTGGAACGGCTGGTGCGGGCCCGGCTGCTGACCGTCGACGGCGACACCGTCGATCTGGCCCATGAGGCGCTGCTCGTCGCCTGGCCCCGGCTGGGCGGCTGGCTCACCGAGGACCGGGAACGGCTGCGCGCCCACCGCAGGCTCACCCAGGCCGCCGGGGCGTGGCACGAACTCGGCCGCGACGACGGCGCCCTGTACCGGGGCGTCCGGCTGGCCGAGGCGCGGGAGCTGTTCGGGACGCCGTCCGGTGCCGGTCCCGCCGAGCTGACCGGGCCGGAGGCCGCGTTCCTCACCGCCAGCACCGCCGCCGACGACCGCGCCCGGCGGGCCGCGACCCGGGCCGCGCGCCGCACCCGCGCCCTGCTGGCCGGGCTCGCCGCGCTGCTGTGCCTGGCCGCCGTCGCCGGACTGACCGCCTGGCGGCAGAACGAGGTCGGCGACCGCCGCCAGCGGGAGACGGAGGCCCGCCGGGTCGCCGCCCTCGCCGAGACCCTGCGCACCGGTGAGCCCCGTACCGCGATGCGGCTCGCCCTCGCCTCCTGGCACCTCGCCGATCTGCCGGAGACCCGGCGGGCCCTGCGCGCGGCGGCGGCCCAGAGCGACCAGGACGCGTTCACCCGGCCGGAGGGCGGATCGCCGTACGACAACGAGCCGAGCTGGCTCAGCCGGGACGGGCGGACGCTGACCTTCGTGGCGAGCGACGACCGGGTGGTGCGGTGGGACGTGCCCAGCGGGCGGCAACTGGGAGAGCTGTCCCTGCCGGGGGTCACGGAGGGCGTGTTCGCCGTCGGCCCCGACGGGCGGCTCCTCGCCCACCGGAGCGCGGATGGGAGGGAGCTGCTGATCACGGATCTCACCGCGGGCACCACCCGCAGCATCACCACCGCCACCGGCGCGGACACGGATGTGGAGTTCGGTCCGGACGGCGATTCCCTGCTGCTGCGCCGGACCCTGCCGGACACGGACGGGCGGGCCGAGCTGGAGGTGTGGGACCTGACCCGGCGGCGGCTCCTGCTGCGGCACGACGGGTACCTCGGCCACGGCCCGATCCCGGTCCTCGCGCCCGGCGCCGACCGGTTCGCCTGGTGCTCGGAGGGCGACGCGCTGCTCGTCCTCGACATCGCCACCGGCGACCCGCTCGCCCTCTCCGTGCCGCGCGCCACCGAACGGCTGCTGTGCGGCGCGGGCGATCTGGTCTTCACCTCGGACGGCGACGGCCTCGCCGCGGCCACCGACGAGGGAGTGGTCACCTGGGACCTCGCCGCCCACCGCGAGCGGCCCCGGCTGCCGGTCGCGGGCGGGGTGCGGGAGGTGACGTTCGCCGGGCCCTACGCGCTGACCTCGCGGACCGGCGAGCTGGCCCTGTGGCGCACCGACACCCCCGCCCCGCCGGACGGCGCCCCGCGCGAGCCGGTGTTCACCCAGCCCCTCGCCGGGGCGGTGGTCGACGATCTCCGGCTGGACCTGCCCGCTGGGGTGCTGCGCCATCGCGCCGGAGGCCAGAACGAGGTGATCCGGACGGTGTCCCTCCAGGGGCTGACCGGAGCGTCCTGGCACCCGGAGCGCGCGGACCCGGGGAAACCGGGCGAGTCGGGGGATGTGGTCGCCGTCCAGCCCGGTACCGGCCGCACACTCACTCTCGAGGGGGATCTCGTGGGCGGCGGCATCGACATCCCCCAGCGGGTGGTCTCCGGTGAGGATCTGCTGGCGGCGGGCGCCTTCAGCGCCGATGGGGAACTGCTCGCGGTCAGCGATCTCCACGGGCGGCTGACGCTGTGGGACATCCGGACCCGGCGGCGGCTCGCCGTGCTCCACATGGACTCCAACAATCTGCACCGCCGGGCCCTGGCGTTCTCCCCCGACGGCGGTCTCCTCGCGGCGAGCGCGGCCGACGGGTCCGTGCTGGTGTGGGAGACCGCGTCACCGGAGCTGGCCCCGACCGTGCTCCCGGTCGGCGACGGGCCGGTCCGCGCGCTGCGCGTCGACCGGGACGGCCGGCTGACCGTCGACACGCCCCATCTCACCGCCCGCACCCGGGAGCTGACCCCCGAACGGGCCGCCGCCCGGCTCTGCGTACGGGCCGGGGGCGGCCCCGACGAGGTCGAGTGGTCCCAGTACCTCCCCGGCTCGGGACCGCACCGGGACCTCTGCGCGGACACGGACGGCGGCTGAGACGCCCCCTCGGTCCCCGCGTCAGCCGACGTTGAACGTCGACGGGTCCGCGCCCGTGCGCCGGCCCTCGTTCAGCGCGCTGATCGCCGCCAGGTCCTCCGCGTCCAGGGTGAAGTCGAAGACGTCGATGTTCTCCCGGATCCGCGACGGGGTCACCGACTTGGGGATCACCACATTGCCCAGCTGAAGATGCCAGCGCAGCACGATCTGGGCCGGGGTGCGGTTGTGCTTCTGGCCGATCGCCACGATCGCCGGGACCTCCAGCAGGCCCTTTCCGGAGCCCAGCGGCGACCATGCCTCCGTGGCGATGCCCTGCTCCGCGTGGTACTCGCGGGCCGCGTGCTGCTGGAGATGGGGGTGCAGTTCGATCTGGTCGACGGCCGGGATGACCGAGGTCTCGGCGATCAGCCGCTCCAGGTGCTCCCGCTCGAAGTTGGACACGCCGATCGCCTTGACCCGGCCGTCGGCGTACAGCTTCTCGAACGCCTTGTAGCTGTCCAGGTACCGGTCCTTGGCGGGGGCCGGCCAGTGGATCAGATACAGGTCCACATAGTCCAGGCCCAGTTTGGCCAGCGAGGTGTCGAACGCCCGGAGGGTGGCGTCGTAGCCCTGGTCGCTGTTCCAGAGCTTGGTGGTGATGAACAGTTCCTCGCGGGGGACGCCGGCGGCGGCGACGGCCCGTCCGGTGCCCTTCTCGTTGCCGTAGATCGCGGCGGTGTCGATGCTGCGGTAGCCGGCCTCCAGCGCGGTGGACACGGCCCGCTCGGCCTCCGCGTCCGGCACCTGCCACACGCCGAAGCCCAGCTGGGGCATCTCGACGCCGTTGTTGAGGATGATCGGGGGGACCTTGCTGCTCACGCGCTCTCGATCCTTCGAAGTCGTTGTCCGGTGAACTCCCATCGTCAACGATCAAAGGCGGTCCCGCATTCCTGACGGCACAAACCAGCCGTCGAGTGACCGGCGGGCGCCCTGTCAGGGCCGTCACGACCGGTACAGCGCCTCCACCTCGTCGGCGTAGGCGCGCATGATCGCCCTGCGCTTCGGCTTCAGCGACGGCGTGAGCAGCCCCTGCTCCTCGGTGAACGGCCGGGCGAGGATACGGAAGGTGCGGATCGACTCGGCCTGCGAGACCAGGGTGTTGGCGGCCACCACCGCGCGCCGCACCTCCGCCTCCAGCTCCGCGTCCCGCACCAGCCGCTCCGGCCCCGGCTGCGGTCTGCCCTGGAGCTGGAGCCAGTGCGCGACCGCCTCCGGGTCCAGGGTGATCAGGGCGGCGACGAACGGCCGGTCGTCGCCGACCACCAGGCACTGGCTGACCAGCGGATGGTCCCGGACCCGGGCCTCCAGCGGAGCCGGTGAGAGGCTCTTGCCACCGGCCGTCACCAGGATCTCCTTCTTGCGGCCGGTCAGGGTGAGATAGCCGTCGTCGTCCAGCGTGCCCAGGTCACCGGTGGCGAGCCAGCCGTCGCGCAGGGCCTCCCCGGTGGCCTCGGGGTCGTTCAGATAGCCCTGGAAGACGGTGCCGCCGCGCAGCCACACCTCACCGTCGTCGGCGATGCGGACGCTGACGCCGGGGATGGGGCGGCCGACCGTGCCGTAGCGGGTGCGGCCGGGCGGGTTGGCGGTGGCGGCGGCGGTCGACTCGGTCAGCCCGTAGCCCTCGTAGATCCGGACGCCCGCGCCCGCGAAGAACAGGCCCAGGCGGCGGTTCATGGCGGCACCGCCGGACATGGCGGTGCGCAGCCGCCCGCCCAGCGCCGCGCGCACCTTGGCGTACACCAGCCGGTCGAAGACCCGGTGCTGCATCCGCAGCGCCGCCGAGGGACCCGGCCCGGTGCCCCAGGCGCGGGCCTCCACCGCGTCGGCGTAGCGCACCGCCACCTCCACCGCCTTCTCGAACGGCCCAGGGCGCCCCTCCCGCTCCGCCTTGCGGCGGGCCGCCCGGAACACTCTCTCGAAGATGTACGGCACGGCCAGGACGAACGTCGGCCGGAACAGCGCCAGGTCGGGCAGCAGGGCGGCGGCGGTCAGCTCCGGCTGGTGCCCGAACCGCACCCCGTGCCGGACCGCCGCGACCTGCACCATCCGCCCGAAGACATGCGCCAGGGGAAGGAACAGCAGGGTGGCCGCCTCGTCGCCCCGGCGGGAGCGGAACACCGGCTCCCAGTGCGTGGTGAGCGTGTCCGCCTCGTGCATGAAGTTGCCGTGGGTGAGGACACAGCCCTTGGGGCGGCCGGTGGTGCCGGAGGTGTAGAGGACGGTGGCCACCGAGTCGGGGGTGACGGCCCGCCGGTGGCGGTGCACCACGTCGTCGCCGATCGCCGCGCCCGCCTCGGACAGCTCCCGCACCGCGCCGGTGTCGAGCTGCCACAGTCGGCGCAGCGCCGGGAGCCGGTCGATGACGGTGGCGAGGGTCATCGCGTGGTCCTCGTGCTCGACGACCACCGCGCTCACCTCGGCGTCGGAGAGTATCCAGGAGCACTGCTCGGCCGACGAGGTGGGGTAGACGGGCACCACCTGGGCGCCGATCGTCCACAGGGCGTAGTCGAAGAGGGTCCACTCGTAGCGGGTGCGGGACATCAGGGCGACCCGGTCGCCGAACCGCACACCCTGGGCGAGGAGTCCCTTGGCGAGGGCGAGGACCTCGTCCCGGAAGGCGGCGGCGGTGACATCGCGCCACCGCCCGGTGTCGTCCTTGCGGCCCAGCGTGCGGTGCCCGGGGTCGTCCTGGGCACGCTGGAAGACCGTGTCGGCCAGACCGCCCACCGGCCGGGCCGACGAGGGCGAAGGATTGGTGAACTCGCGCAAACCCGCTCCCCGGTGACCGTGCCGATCCTCACAGGGCGTGAAAGTTACCGCACGGTCGGGACAGGGGGGAGAGGTGCGCGGGGCGGGGAACGCGCTGGACGGGGTAGGGCGAACAGCGCATAAGAGGAGGTGTCGGACGGGTATCTGACGGAGGAGTAAGTTTCGGCTCCGTAATCTCCACCGAATCTGTACGACCCGATGACCCGCTCAGGGGCGCGGTGACGGCCCGCGATGCAGTCCCGCGCCCGCCGCCAGGATCGCCCCGGCCAGCGCGTCGGCGGCGCCCGCCGAGGAGGGCCCGCGCCGCCCGTGCACCAGCACGAAGTCCACCGGCCCCAGCTCCGGCAGCCCGGCCCGGTCCGGCACCCGGACCAGCCCCGGCGGGACGAAGCCCCGGGAGTGGGCCATCACCCCCAGGCCCGCGCGGGCCGCCGCGATCAGCCCGTTGAGGCTGCCGCTGGTGCACACGATCCGCCACTCCCGCCCCTGCCGCTCCAGCGCCTGGAGCGCGAGCGCCCGGGTGAGGCCGGGCGGCGGGTAGACGATCAGCGGGACGGCCCGCTCGGCGTCCAGCCGCAGCCGCTCCGCGCCGATCCACACCAGCCGGTCGTGCCAGACCAGCTCGCCCTGGGTGTCGCCGCGCCGCCGCTTGGCCAGCACCAGGTCCAGCTTCCCGGCGGCCAGCATCTCGTGCAGGGTGCCGGAGAGTTCGACGGTCAGCTCCAGATCGACCTCGGGGTGGTCGTGCCGGAAGCCCTCCAGGATCTCCGGCAGCCGGGTGAGCACGAAGTCCTCCGAGGCACCGAAGCGCAGCCTGCCGCGCACCCGGGTGCCGGTGAAGAACGCGGTCGCCTGCTCGTGCACCTCCAGCAGCCGCCGGGCGAAGCCGAGCATGGCCTCGCCGTCCTCGGTCAGCTCCACGGAGTGGGTGTCCCGGGTGAACAGCGGGCGCCCCGCCGCGTCCTCCAGCCGCCGCACATGCTGGCTCACGGTGGACTGGCGCAGCCCGAGCCGCCGGGCCGCCTGGGTGAAGCTCAGCGTCTGGGACACCGCGAGGAAGGTCCGCAGCTGGGTCGGGTCGTACATAGGGGTGAGGCTAGCCCAGGTCATCGCGGATCATGATGACAGTGAGAGTGGTATGCGGGATTCCCGATCAAGGAAGGGAGGAGCACAATCGGACGGGGGGCCCGCGGGCTCCGCGCCGAGTGACAGCACCGCCGACGGACAGAGTTAAGTGGAGCACCGTGAAACGCCTGCGATGGCCCGCCTGGATGCCGATCGACCCCTACATCCTGCTGATGCTGGCCACCGTGGGGTTCGCCGCGCTGCTGCCCGCCCGCGGGGTGGCCGCGGACACCGTGGAGGGCGCCTCGACCGGCGCCATCGCCCTGCTCTTCTTCCTCTACGGCACCCGGCTGTCCACCCGGGAGGCGGTCGACGGCCTCAAGCACTGGCGGCTCCACCTCACTGTGCTGGTGTGCACCTTCGTCCTCTTCCCGCTGCTCGGCCTCGCCGCCCGGGGACTGGTCCCGGTGCTGCTCACCGACCCGCTCTACCAGGGCCTGCTCTTCCTCACCCTGGTGCCCTCCACCATCCAGTCGTCCATCGCCTTCACCTCGATCGCCCGGGGCAATGTCGCCGCCGCGATCTGCGCCGGGTCCTTCTCCTCCCTGCTCGGCATCGTCGTCACCCCGCTGCTGGCGGCGTCGCTGCTGGGCGGGAGCGCGGGCGGGTTCGCGGCCGGGTCGGTGCTGGAGATCGTGCTGATGCTGCTGGTGCCGTTCCTCGCCGGGCAGTGGCTGCGCCGCTGGATCGGCCCCTTCGTCACCCGGCACAAGAAGGTGCTCGGACTGATCGACCGCGGCTCGATCCTGCTGGTCGTCTACGCCGCCTTCAGCGAGGGCATGGTGCACGGCATCTGGAGCCGGATCAGCCCCGCCGAACTCGCCGGACTGCTGGTCGTCGAGGCGGTGCTGCTGGCCGTGCTGCTCTCGGTGACCTGGTACGGGGCCAAGGCGCTGCGGTTCGGGCGCGAGGACCGGATCGCGATCCAGTTCGCCGGGTCCAAGAAGTCCCTGGCCGCCGGACTGCCCATGGCCAGTGTGCTGTTCGGGCCGCAGGCCGCGCTCGCCGTGGTGCCGCTGATGCTGTTCCACCAGATGCAGCTGATGGTCTGCGCGGTCATCGCCAAGCGCCGGGCGCGCGACCCCCTGCCGCCGGTCACCGGGCAGGCGCCAGCCGCAGCGTCACGAACCGCGGTCGGTACAGGGACACATTCCCGTTGAGCTGCGCCGCCGCGCCCGTGGTGTCCAGCCAGTTGACGTCGTGGCTGAGCACCAGCCGCCCGTCCGCGCCGCTCACCTCGGGATGGACCTGCGGGTTGTAGGCGGCGACCCCGGCGCGCGGCAGGGCCGGGGCGAACCCCTCGCCGGGACCGTGCCAGGGCCCGGTGGGGGAGCAGGACCAGTACGAGGTCACCGTCGACAGACCCGCCGCGCCCGCCGCCATGGTGAACAGGACGTAGGTCCCCCCGTCGCGCACCACCGAGAAGGCGCTGCCCACCCCGGTCTCCCGCTCGTCCCCCAGCACCGGGCGCGGCCCGTCCCGCGCGCTCCACGCCGAGCCGGTCCAGAACCGCCAGGCCGCCGGATCGCCGAGCCGCCCCTCGGGCACCCGCGCCACATACGCCGAGGACACCGGCCGGGACACCGCCTGCCCGTCGTCACCGCCGTAGACGTACGTCCAGCCGTCCTCCTCGATCAGGGTGGTGCCGAAGAGCACCCGGCGGGACGGGTCCGGCAGCAGGCTCTGGTCGAACACCGTCGTGATCGACTCGACCCGCAGGGCGGGCAGCGACAGGGTGGCGACCTCGGTGGCGGTGGGCACCCCGTAGATCCAGGGCGGCTGCCCGGCCGC
Organism: Streptomyces sp. NPDC004610; assembly: GCF_040609715.1. Taxonomy (NCBI): domain Bacteria; kingdom Bacillati; phylum Actinomycetota; class Actinomycetes; order Kitasatosporales; family Streptomycetaceae; genus Streptomyces; species Streptomyces sp. NPDC004610. The sequence continues at coordinate 101,343 of NZ_JBEXLA010000009.1, forward strand.
CCGCACCCAGAGCAGGACCCGGACCACCTGTTCGGCGGAGCCGGGCGCGCGGGGTTCGACCCGGGCGGCGACCGGCCAGCGCCAGCGGTCCGGGGCCGGGTCGGGGAAGAGCGGGGCGGCGAGGGTGGTGTCCAGCCGGTCGCCGTCCATCACCACGGCCGAGTTGCGGACCATCGGGGCGGCGGAGTCCCGCCAGGTGTGCGACTCGCCGGCCGGGTTGGGCGGGCCGTACACCCGGCCGAGGAAGGTGTCGGAGAACAGCCACAGCAGCCGGCCGTCCGGCAGCCGCACCGAGTGGGTGCCGTCCCCGCCGGTCCAGTCGTCGGTGCGGGCCGGGTCGTCGCCGTAGCGGGCGAACTCGCCGGTGAGCCCCTCGTCCTGGGACCAGTCGGTGACGGTGAGGGGGCCGCACGCCTCCGTGTCGGGATCCGGGCCGCCGCCGTCGGGCAGGGCGGTCAGCAGGACGGCGGCGAGCACCAGGGCCAGCAGCACCACACCGGCCCCGACGCCCCCGCGTCGGCGGGCTTCGTCGTCGGGCACGCTCCGCGACGTTAGCCGCCCGCGATGATCCGGTCCATGGGCAGATGCAGCACCGGGGTGGCGTACGGCCCGACACCCGTCAGCCGCAACGCCGTCAGCTCCCCGTCGGTCAGCGCCTTGTCGTACACCCGTACGTCGTCCAGGGCGCCGGTGAAGTGGGCGCGGCTGTCCATCCGCTGGCCGATGTGCACCCCGAAGGGCGAGTTGCGGCTCACCGAGCCGGTGACATCGGCGGTGGTGACCGACTCGCCGTCCAGGGACAGGGTGAGTTCACCGCCGCCGCGGCGCAGCGCCAGATGGTGCCAGACGCCGTCGTTGTGGGCGCCGGAGGTGCTCAGGGACGTCGAGTGCCAGGCGGTGGCGCCGGTCCGGGTGGTGATCAGACCGCGCACCCGGCCGTTCGCCGGTTCGCCGCGCAGCCACACCTGCGGCTGATTGACCCCTGTGCCGCCCATCCACAGCATCGGCTGCTCCCCGGTGGTCGCGGTGTAGCGGAACCACAGGGAGGCGGTGAAGTCCTTGGCGCCGAGCGGCAGCCGGGCGTCATAGGGCAGCCGTACCGCGTCGTCCACGCCGTCGAGGGCGAGGGCGTTGCCGCGGACGCCGGGGGTGGTGGCGGCGCCGCCGAGGACCGCGGCGGGCGGCGCGGACGGGGCCTGGTCGGCGGTGGTGGGGTCGGGGCCGCGGCGCGGGGCGAGCCAGTCCTCGGTGAACCGGGCGAAGCGGATCTCGTCGCGGGCGTCGACCGCGCCGCCCTCGTAGAGCAGGCCCACGGTGGACGAGCCGAGGTCGGCGAGATCGGAGTAGCCGGCCCAGTCGCGGCTGACGACCGTGCCCCGGTCGACGCTGTCCCAGGTGCGTCCGCCGTCGTAGGAGGAGCGGACCATCATCGTGCGGCGGCGGTCCGGGTCGGCCGGGCAGGCCAGCAGCATCCGGTCGCCGAACCGCAGCAGCGCGCCCTGCACCTGCGGGGTGTAGAGGTCGGGGACGTGCTGGAAGGGGGTGTCGAAGCTGCTGCCGCCGGTGGTGCTGACCGCCTGGCTGCGGTGGCCGAGGGCGGTGCCGTCCTGCTCGCGGGCGCTGATCAGCAGACTGCCGTCGGCCTGCGCCTCCAGGGTCACCTCGGAGGGCTTCTGGCCGAAGGTGCCGTCGGCGGCGATCGGCCAGGAGTCGGTGGCGCCGACCCGCCAGGTGGTGCCGCCGTCGTCGCTGATGATCAGGGCGGCGTCGTTGGCGGTGACCCGGCTGCCGTTCCAGGTCTCGGCGTTCACCCCGAAGACCAGCCGTCCGGCGTAGGGGCCGGAGTCGATCTGCACGCCGTGCACCGGGCCGGTGGCGTACCAGGAGTTCCAGCGCGCGGGCTGGATCTGGGCGCTCAGATCGCGCGGCGCGGACCAGGTGCGGCCGTCGTCGTCGCTGTACTGGAGGTAGGGCGTGCGCGGGCAGGGGATCTCGCAGCTGGCGCTGTCGGTGCGGCCGGGGTTGCGGGTCTGGGCCAGCAGGATCCGCCCGGTCTCCCGGTCCACCAGCGGCGAGGGGTTGCCATGGGTGTCGCCGCCGCCCTCGCTGACCACCTGGAGCGGGCCCCAGGTGCGCCCGCCGTCGGTGGAGCGCTTGACGACGAGGTCGATGTCGGTGGCGTCCCCGCAGTTCAGGACCCGGCCCTCGGCGAAGGCCAGCAGGGTGCCCCGGGTGGTGCGGACGATCGCCGGGATGCGGAAGCAGGCGTAGCCGGGGTCCTGGGACGCCTTGAACAGCACCTGCTGCTCGAATCCCGAGGCGGTCCCGGACCTGGACGGGCCGGACTCGGACGCCGTGCCGGTCGCCGGGGTCAGGGCCGCCACCAGGGAGGCGACGACGGTGACGAGGACGGTTCTCAGAGGGGCGTGAAGGCCACGGGGCATGGACACCGTCCTCCGTAATCGTTGGGGTTCCCACCAAGATCGTGGGAGGTACCAATGATTAACACACGATCATAGGAAAGTCCAACAACTTCAGGTTAGTCTGTGGCCATGGCCGATGCATCCGCGCCCGCGATCCGCTCGCTGCCGAGCTGGCTGCTGGGCCGGGCCGCCGCGCGCGGCCGGGCACTGGTCGCCGAGGCCCTCGCCGCCGAGGGTATGCGCACCTGGCACCATCTGGTGCTGTCCGCCGTGCGCGACCTCGGCCCGGTCGCCCAGGCGGACGTGGGCCGGGGCGTCGGCCTCGACCCCAAGGACATCGTCGGGATACTGAACGAACTCCAGTCCGCCGGGTTCGTCGTCCGCGAGCCCGACCCCCGCGACCGCCGCAAGAACGCCGTGTCCCTCACCGGCAAGGGCGATCTGCTGCTGCGCCGCTGCGAGCGGCTCGCCCGCGAGGCCAACGATGTGCTGCTCGCGCCGCTCAGCGCGACGGAGCGGGAACAGTTCGTCCGGCTGCTCGGGCGGATCGCGGCCGACGACCGCTGACCGGACCGTGAAGCGAGCCGTGGAGCGGCCAGGGTGAGGCGGGGCCCCTGCGGCGCAGGGGGCGCTCCCCGCCGGTCGGGGCCCCGCCGCCGTGTCGCGGTGAGCCGGGCTCAGCCCTGAGCGGCCGGGGCCCGCAGGGCGATCCGGTGCTCACCCGCGTACACGTTCATGGAACCGCCCCGCAGAAAGCCCACCAGCGTCAGCCCCGACTCCGCCGCCAGGTCCACCGCCAGCGACGACGGCGCCGACACCGCCGCCAGCACCGGTATCCCCGCCATCACCGCCTTCTGCGCCAGCTCGAACGAGGCCCGCCCGGACACCAGCAGCACCGCCCGCGACAGCGGCAGCCCGCCGCTCTGGAGCGCCCGGCCGACCAGCTTGTCGACCGCGTTGTGCCGCCCCACGTCCTCCCGGACGTCCAGCAACTCACCCTCCTCGCTGAACAGCGCCGCCGCGTGCAGGCCCCCGGTCCGGTCGAAGACCCGCTGCGCCGCCCGCAGCCGGTCGGGGAGGCCGGCGAGCAGTTCGGGCCCGACCCGGACCGGGGGAGTGTCGGAGATCGGCCAGCGCGCGGTGGTGCGCACCGCGTCCAGGCTGGCCTTGCCGCACAGACCGCACGACGAGGTGGTGTAGACGTTCCGCTCCAGGGTGATGTCCGGGATCACCACCCCCGGGCCCGTCCGCACATCCACCACGTTGTAGGTGTTCGAGCCGTCGGCCGTGGCCCCCGCGCAGTAGACGATGTTCTGGAGGTCCGCCCGCTCGGCGAGGACGCCCTCGCTGACCAGGAACCCGGCGGCGAGCGCGAAATCGTCCCCCGGGGTGCGCATGGTGATCGCGAGGGGCTTGCCGTTGAGCCGGATCTCCATCGGTTCCTCGGCGACCAGCGTGTCCGGGCGGGTCGAGACCGCCCCGTCGCGGATGCGGATCACCTTGCGTCGTTCCGTGACTCGTCCCATGGTCCCGATCAGTCCGTTCAGTCCCGGTTCTGTACGTGCTGGTAGCCGAAGCGTCCCTTGATACAGAGGTTGCCGTGGGTCACCGGATTGTCATGCGGAGAAGTGACCTTCACGATCTCATTGTCCTGCACATGGAGCGTGAGGTTGCAGCCCACACCGCAGTACGCGCACACCGTGGTGGTCTCCGTCTGCCGCTCCTCGTCCCAGGTGCCGGCCGCCCGCATGTCGAACTCCGACTTGAACGACAGCGCCCCCGTCGGGCACACCTCGATGCAGTTCCCGCAGTACACACATGCCGAGTCGGTCAGCGGGCCGTCGTGCTCGACCGCGATCCGGGCGTCGAATCCCCGGCCCGCGACCGAGATCGCGAAGGAGTTCTGCCACTGGTCGCCGCAGGCGTCGACGCATTTGTAGCAGAGGATGCACTTGTCGTAGTCCCGGACGTACAGGTCGTTGTCGACCCGGGGGTCCTCGCCGAGCCGGGCCGCGTCGGGGCCGAACCGGTCCGGCTCCGCCCCGTACTCCTTGATCCAGCCGGCGACCTGCGGGGTGGTCGACAGATCGACCGAGGACGCCAGCAGCTCGATCACGACCTTCCGGCTGTGCCGGGCCCGCTCGGTGTCCGTACGGACCTCCATGCCCGGCTCCGCCCGGCGCGAGCACGCCGGGACCAGCGTCCGCGCCCCCTCCACCTCGACCACACACACCCGGCACGCGTTCTTCGGGGTGAGGGTGTCGCCGTGGCACAGGGTCGGGATGTCCTTCCCGGCGGCCCGGCAGGCGTCCAGGATCGTCGCCCCCTCCTGGGCCCGCACCTGCTCCCCGTCGAGGGTGAACTCCAGCAGCCGGCGCGGGATGCCCAGCTCGGTCACGGTCATGAGTGCGCTCCCCGAAAGTGGTCGACGCCCGCCCCGAGGACGGGATTCCTGCCGGCGGCGGCCGTCATTCGTACGCTCCCAGACGGTCGATGGCGGATTCCACGGCGTTCCACGCGGTCTGGCCCAGACCGCAGATCGAGGCGTCCCGCATCGCCCGGCCCACCTCCCGCAGCAGCGCGATGTCCCCGGCGGCCTCGGCGCCGGTGCGCTCCACGATCCGGTGCAGCGCCTCCTCCTGCCGGACCGTCCCCACCCGGCACGGCACGCACTGCCCGCACGACTCGTCCCGGAAGAACTCGGCGATCCGCAGCAGCAGCCGGGGCAGCGGCACGGCGGAGCCGAAGGCCATCACGACCCCCGAGCCCAGCGTGGTGCCCGCCTCCCGGGTGCCCTCGAAGGTCAGCGGGATGTCCGTCTCGTCCGGCCGGACGAACCCGCCCGCCGCACCGCCCAGCAGCACCGCCCGCAGCCCCTCGCGCACCCCGGCAAGCGTCAGCAGCTCCCCCAGCGTCGCCCCGAACGGCAGCTCGTAGATCCCCGGGCGGGCCACGGCACCCGAGACGCAGAACAGCTTGGGGCCGGTGGAGCGGCCGGTGCCGATCGCCGCGTACGCGGGGGCGCCCCTCGTCAGGATCGGCAGGACGTTGACCAGCGTCTCGACGTTGTTCTCCACCGTCGGCTTGCCGAACAGGCCCTTCTCCACCGGGAACGGCGGCTTGGAGCGCGGCTCGCCCCGGTAGCCCTCGATGGAGTTGAACAGCGCCGTCTCCTCACCGCAGATATAGGCGCCCGCGCCCCGCCGGATCTCGATGTCGAAGACGTAGCCCTGCCCGAGGACATCGTCCCCGAGCAGCCCCCGCGCCCGGCACTGCGCGAGGGCGTGCTCCAGCCGGGCCAGCGCCCGGGGATACTCCCCGCGCAGATAGAGATAGCCGAGGTGTGCGCCGGTCGCGTACCCGGCGATGGTCATGGACTCGATCAGCGCGTAGGGATCGCCCTCCATGATCACCCGGTCCTTGAAGGTGCCGGGCTCCGATTCATCGGCGTTGCACACCACATAGTGCGGATGGTCCGGCTGGGCCGCCGTCGCCTGCCATTTCCGGCCGGTCGGGAAGGCCGCCCCGCCCCGCCCCACCAGCCCCGAGTCGGTCACCTCCCGGATCACCCCGGCCGGACCCAGCCGGAACGCCTCCCGCAGCGCCGCGTACCCGCCGTGCGCCCGGTACTCGTCCAGCGAGGCCGGGTCCACCACCCCCACCCTGCGCAGCAGCATCAGCTCCGGCGCCCCCGCCTGCGGCACCGCCAGCGCCGCCGGCGGCTCCTCGGGCGCCGAGTCGGGCGCCGTCGCGGCGAGTACGGCCGTCTCCACGGTGGCCGGCGCGGAGACGGCCGTACGGACCGGATCGCCCGCCCGGATCGCGAGCGCGGCCGGGGCCCGTTCGCACAGCCCCAGACAGGGGCCGCGCTCGACACGGACACCGGACCCGAGCCGGGCCTCGACGCCCGCGCACAGCTCCGGCGCCCCGGCCGCCGCGCAGGCGAGGTCCGTGCAGATGTGCAGCACGGTCGCCGGGCGCGGCGTCACCGCGAACAGGGCGTAGAAGGTGGCCACCCCGTACGCCTCCGCCGGGGGCACGGTCAGCCGGCGGCACAGATAGTCCAGCGCGCCGCCGCTGATCCAGCCCACCCGGTCGTTGATCGCGTGCAGCCCCGGCAACAGCAGATCGCGGCGGTCCCGGGCCTCCCGCCCGCCGCAGGCCCACCTCAGATCGGCATCGCTGCGGTCCGCCCCCTCCCAGGAGGACTCCGGCGGACCGAGCAGCGCGTCGATTGCCGCCCGCTCCTCGTCCGTCGGTTTGCTGTCACCGAAGTGCAGATCCACGGGGTGTCACCTCACGATGGTCGCGACGGGCAGTTTCTCGATCCGGATCGCCGACGCCTTGAACTCCGCCGTGCCCGCGATCGGGCAATTGGCCTCGATCGTCAGCTGGTTGGTGTCCACCTCGTCGGGAAAGTGCATGGTCATAAAGGCCAGACCGGGCCGCAGCGCCGGATCCACCCAGACCGGCGCGACCACCGCGCCGCGCCGCGAGGACACCTGGACCTCCTCGCCCACCGCCACCCCGTACCGCTCGGCGTCCTCCGGGCTCAGCTCGATGTACTCCCCGCGCCGCAGCGGCGAGGCGAACCCGCTGGACTGCACGCCGGTGTTGTAGGAGTCCAGACGGCGGCCGGTGGTGAGCCGTACGGGAAAGTCCTCGTCGGTGAGATCGACCGGAGGATCGTGCTGGACCAGCCCGAACGGCGCGAGCCGCCCGCGCTCGGCGGGGTCGTCGGCCCACAGCCTGCCGTGCAGATAGGTCGGCTCCAGGCGGTCGGTGGACGGGCAGGGCCACTGGATGCCCTGCTCCTCGGCCAGCCGCGCATAGGTCATCCCGTAGTGGTCCGGGGACACCGAGCGCAGCTCGTTCCAGACCGCCTCCGCGTCCGCGTACTTCCAGTCGTGGCCCAGCCGGGACGCCAGCTCGCACAGGATGTCGATGTCCTCCCGGGCCTCGCCGGGCGGGCTGACCGCCCGCCGCACCCGCTGCACCCGGCGTTCGCTGTTGGTGGTGGTGCCGTCGGTCTCCGCCCACCCGGCGGTCGCCGGCAGCACCACATCGGCGAGCTGCGCGGTCCTGGTGAGGAAGATGTCCTGGACCACCAGGAAGTCCAGCATCCCCAGCCGCCGGACCGCCTGCTCGCTGTCCGCCTCGGACTGGGCCGGGTTCTCGCCGATGCAGTAGACCGCCCGGAGCGAGCCCTCCTCCATCGCCTCGAACATCTCGGTCAGAGTCAGCCCGTGGTGCGGCTGGATCACCGTGTCCCAGGCGCTCTCGAACTTCAGCCGGGTGTCCGGGTCGAGGATGTCCTGGAAGCCGGGCAGCCGGTTCGGGATCGCCCCCATGTCCCCGCCGCCCTGGACGTTGTTCTGCCCGCGCAGCGGCTGGAGCCCCGAGCCGAACCGCCCGACCTGCCCGGTCAGCAGCGACAGATTGATCAGCGCCCGGACGTTGTCGGTGCCGTTGTGGTGCTCGGTGATGCCCAGCGTCCAGCACAACTGGGCGCGCTCGGCGCGGGCATAGGCGTGCGCCAGCTCCCGGATCGCCCGCGCGGGCACCCCGGTCACCTTCTCGGCCAGCGACAGCGTCCATGGCTCGACCAGCGCCCGGTACTCCTCGAAGCCGGTCGTCGCCCGCGCGATGAACGCCTCGTTGGCCAGGCCCGCGTGGATGATCTCGCGCCCGATCGCGTGCGCCATCGGGATGTCCGTGCCGACATTCAGCCCGAGCCAGCTCTCCGCCCACTCGGCGGTGGAGGTGCGGCGCGGATCGACCGCGTACATCCGGGCGCCGTCGCGGATCCCCCGCAGCACACGCTGGAAGAAGATCGGATGCGCGAAGCGGGCGTTGGACCCCCACATCACGATGACATCGGTGTGCTCGATCTCCTCGTACGACGAGGTCCCGCCGCCGGAGCCGAACGCCGCCGACAGCCCGGCCACGCTCGGGGCGTGACAGGTGCGGTTGCAGGAGTCGACGTTGTTGGTGCCCATCACCACGCGGGTGAACTTCTGCGCCACGTAGTTCATCTCGTTGGTGGCGCGGGCGCAGGAGAACATGCCGAAGGCGCCCCGGTGGCGTTCGATGCCCCGGGCCGCGCGCTCCAGCGCCTCCTCCCAGGTCGCCCGCCGGAACGGCTCGTCACGGGAGTCGCGGACGAGGGGGTGGGTGAGGCGGGTGTAGCTCTTGGGCGCGCGGTCCTTGCGGTTCTCGCGGTTCTCGCGGCGGTCTTGGCGGTCCTCGCGGTCCTCGCGGTCCTTGCGCGGACTGTTGCCGGGTTTCCTCATGCGGCGCTCCTCAGCGCGAGCAGGTCCGAGATGGCGTGCACGGTGCGCAGGGTGGGCACCTGGACGCCGGTGATCTCCGCCAGCTCCACGACGGCCGCGAGCAGCACGTCCAGTTCCAGCGGCTTGCCGCGCTCCAGGTCCTGGAGCGTGGAGGTGCGGTGGTCGCCGACCTTCTCCGCGCCGGCGAGGCGGCGCTCGATGGACACCCCGACCTCGCAGCCGAGCGCCTCGGCGACCGAGAGCGTCTCGGTCATCATGATCTCGATGACCTTGCGGGTGCCCCCGTGCAGACACATCTGCCGCATGGTGGCGCGGGCCAGCGCGCTGATCGGGTTGAAGGAGATGTTGCCGAGCAGCTTCAGCCAGATGTCGTTGCGCAACTCCGGCTCGACCGGGCACTTCAGCCCGCCGGTCACCATCGCCTCGCTGAAGTCCGTACAGCGTGGCGACACACTGCGGTCGGGCTCCCCGATGGAGAACCGGGTGCCCTCCAAGTGGCGGACGACGCCGGGGCCCTCCAGCTCGGTGGCCGCGTACACAACACAGCCGATGGCCCGCTCCGGGGCCAGTACCGCACTGACCGCACCGCCCGGGTCGACGCTCTCGATCCGGTGGCCGTCGTACGGTCCACCGTGGCGGTGGAAGTACCACCACGGAATGCCGTTCTGGGCGGCGATGACCGCCGTCCGGTCGTGCAGCAGCGGCTCGATCAGCGGCCCGCACGCCGCGTACGAGTTGGCCTTCAGGCCGAGGAAGACGAAATCGACCGGGCCGATCGAGGCCGGGTCGTCGGTGGCATGGGGCCGGGCGACGAAGTCACCGCGCGGACTGAGCACCTGGACGCCGTGCTGCCTCATGGCCGCGAGATGCGGTCCACGGGCGACGAGATGGACGTCGGCACCCGCGCGGTGCAGCGCGGCACCCACATAGGCGCCGATCGCACCGGCGCCGAGAACTGCGACTTTCACGGGGACAACTCCGTTCGGTTTGAGGGATACCGCGGAGGTGGTCGGGAGGTGGGGAGAGGGAGAGCGACATGGCCGGGAGAGCGAGCAGGCGGGAGAGCGAGTAGGTCGGGGGAGCGAGCAAGCCGGGAGGGCGAGCAGGTCGACGGAATATTGTCTACAGTATGGAGGTTGGGTCGACAAGGGTCCGCGCAACCACCGTTCCCGGCGCGACCGTTCGCCGCGCGGTGCATACCGCTCATCGCATACGGTTGACCGTCGGCTTTCCAACGCCCCCGAGTCTGCCTACGGTTCCGGATCATGAGTCCCCCCATCGCTCCCGTGGGCTGGAGCCGCTGGCTCGTTCCCCCCGCAGCGCTGTCCGTCCATCTGTCCATCGGCCAGGCGTACGCCTGGAGCGTGTTCAAGCCACCGCTCGAATCGGCGCTCGGGCTCAGCGGCACCCAGAGCGCGCTGCCCTTCCAGCTCGGCATCGTGATGCTCGGCCTGTCCGCCGCGTTCGGCGGCACCCTGGTCGAACGCCGGGGCCCCCGCTGGGCGATGACCGTCGCCCTGGTCTGCTTCTGCTCCGGCTTCCTGCTCTCCGCCCTCGGCGCGGCCACCGAGCAGTACTGGCTGATCGTCTTCGGCTACGGCTTCGTCGGCGGCATCGGCCTGGGCATCGGCTACATCTCGCCGGTCTCCACTCTGATCAAGTGGTTCCCGGATCGCCCCGGCATGGCCACGGGCATCGCCATCATGGGCTTCGGCGGCGGCGCGCTGATCGCGTCCCCCTGGTCGGCCCGGATGCTGGACTCCTTCGGCACGGACAGTGACGGAATCGCCCTGGCGTTCCTGATCCACGGCCTGACCTACGCGGTCTTCATGACACTGGGTGTCCTGCTGGTCAGGGTCCCCCCGACGCCCCTCCCAGGGGCGCGGGACGCAGCGGTCGGCGACTCCGCCGCGCGGGCGCGCTCAACCCCCACCGGCCCCCAGGTGACCGCGGACCAAGCCCTCCGCACCCCCCAGTTCTGGTGCCTGTGGATCGTCCTGTGCATGAATGTCACCGCGGGCATCGGCATCCTCGAAAAGGCCGCCCCCATGATCACCGACTTCTTCGCGGACACCCCCACCCCGGTCTCGGCGGCGGCAGCCGCCGGATTCGTGGCGCTCCTCTCCGCCGCGAACATGGCGGGACGCATCGGCTGGTCCTCCACCTCCGACCTCGTCGGCCGCAAGAACATCTACCGCCTCTACCTGGGTGCCGGCGCCCTGATGTACGGCCTCATCGCCCTCTACGGCGACTCCTCGAAGCCGCTGTTCGTGCTGTGCGCGCTGGTCGTCCTGTCCTTCTACGGCGGCGGCTTCGCCACCGTCCCCGCGTATCTGAAGGATCTCTTCGGCACCTACCAGGTCGGTGCCATCCACGGCCGGCTGCTCACCGCCTGGTCCATCGCCGGGGTGCTCGGCCCGCTGATCGTCAACTGGATCGCCGACCGGCAGGAGAGCGCCGGGAAGACCGGCGCCGAGCTGTACGGACTGTCCTTCCTCATCATGATCGGGCTGCTGGTCGTCGGCTTTGTCGCCAATGAGCTGGTCCGGCCCGTCCACACCCGCCACCACCACGTTCCCGGGGAGGCCGCCGATGTCCGGCGAGCGCAGCCAGAGTCCGCCTGACCGCCGTCCGCTGATCGTGTTCGCCTGGCTCTGGGTCGGGCTGCCGCTGGCCTACGGAATCCTTGAGCTGGCCCGGAAGGCGACCCAGCTGTTCACCGGGTGAGAAGGGCCTCGCGGGCCCGGGGACGCCGTGCGGGCCGTGTCGGTGCTGATAGAAACCGACAACTCGGGCGGGTGAATCCTGTGGCATCCCGTGCCGCCATACCCGTGAGTCACTGATCAGACTGGTGGATCCCGGACCCGGAACCCTTGGGGGGCCCACCCGTATGAACGGCTCGCGTATCGCCGCTGTCGGCCACTACCAGCCCGCCCGCGTGCTCACCAACGAGGATGTGGCGGGCCTGGTCGACACCAGTGACGAGTGGATCCGCAGCCGGGTCGGTATCCGTACCCGGCATATCGCGGGCCCCGACGAGCCGGTGGACGAGCTCGCCGCGCACGCCGCGGCCAAGGCGCTCGCCGCGGCCGGGCTCGGCCCGGAGGACATCGATCTGGTGCTGGTCGCCACCTCCACCGCCATCAACCGCTCGCCCAACATGGCCGCCCGGGTCGCCGCCCGGCTCGGTATCCCCTCCCCGGCCGCGATGGACGTCAATGTGGTGTGCGCGGGCTTCACCCACGCCCTCGCCACCGCCGACCACACCCTGCGCGCCGGGGCCGCGACCCGCGCCCTGGTGATCGGCGCCGACAAGATGTCCGACGTCGCCGACTGGACCGACCGCACCACCTGCGTCCTGGTCGGCGACGGCGCCGGAGCGGCCGTCGTCGAGGGGATGGACGGGCCGGCCGGTCAGACACCCGGGATCGGCCCGGTGCTGTGGGGCTCGGTGCCGGAGATGGGGCACGCCGTCCGGATCGAGGGCAGCCCGGCCCGGTTCGCCCAGGAGGGCCAGGCCGTCTACCGCTGGGCCACCACCCAGCTCCCGCCGCTCGCCCGCGCCGCCTGTGAGCGCGCCGGGCTGGCCCCCGCCGATCTGGCCGCCGTCGTACTGCACCAGGCCAATCTGCGGATCATCGAACCGCTCGCCGAGAAGATCGGCGCGGTCAACGCGGTCGTCGCCCGCGATGTCACCGACTCCGGCAACACCTCCGCCGCGAGCATCCCGATGGCCCTGTCCAAGCTGGTCGAGCGCGGTGAGATCGGCTCCGGCGACCCGGTGCTGCTGTTCGGCTTCGGCGGCAATCTCTCCTACGCGGGCCAGGTCGTCCGCTGCCCCTGAGTGAGGGGCGGGGGCGCTCCGGGTGACGTCCTGGGGCGCCCTGGGCGTGTGCGTGGCGCGTTGCCCGTTCGGGCAGATCCCGGCCGTCGCCCTGGGCGGGGTGCGGTGTGATGTGCCCAACTGACCGATTTCCTGGAATCGGTGCGCCGTAGACTGTAGACGAAAGACAATCGATACTGCCATCGATACTGCTTTTGCCCGGTCATTACGGTTGTCGTGGAGTAATGCCCGCAGTGCCTGCCCAGGAGGGGGACCGCGATGCTGTCGACAGGACTGCCGCTGGGGGCTGTGCCCAAGCTGGAGCGCCCCGGCCCACTGCGCGACCGCGTCTACGAAGCGCTGCTGGAGCTGATCACCACCCGCGCCCTCCAGCCCGGCCAGCATCTGGTCGAGAGCGAACTCGCCGGGCATCTCGGAGTCTCCCGCCAGCCGGTGCGCGAGGCCCTCCAGCGGCTGAACACCGAGGGCTGGGTCGATCTGCGCCCCGCCCAGGGCGCGTTCGTCCATGAGCCCACCGAGGAGGAGGCCGACCAGCTGCTCACCGTCCGCACCCTGCTGGAGGCCGAGGCCGCCCGGCTCGCCGCCGCCAACGCCGGCACGGCCGGGGTCACCGCGCTGGAGGAGCTGTGCGCGGAGGGCGAGCGGGCCGTCGCCGCCGATGATGTGGACGCGGCGGTGCTGCTCAACGCCCGCTTCCACGCCAAGGTGATGGAGCTGGCCGGGAACACGGTGCTGGCCGAACTCGCCCGCCAGGTCGACCGCCGGGTGCGGTGGTACTACGCGCCGGTGGCCCGGCAGCGGGGCCGCCAGTCCTGGATCGAGCACCGTGAGCTGATCGCCGCGATCACCGCCCGCGACGAACCCCGCGCCACCCAGATCATGCGCGCCCACACCGAGCACACCCGCAGGTCGTACCACGACCGCCCGCGCGACTAGGGCGTGCCGGGCGTCGCTACGCCGCGGAGATCCGTAAGACACGCCCTTAGCGCGCCGGCACCGCCTGGGTCTGGGTCGTACGGCCCACCTCGCGTCCCTCGTCGTCGTACAGCCGGGTCTCCACGACCGTGAACGAGCGGCCGGTGTGCAGTGGGCGGGACTCGGCGCGGACGGCGCCGGAGCGGACCGCGCGGAAGAAACGCGTCCCCGACTCCACCGTGGCGGTCGCCGCGCCCGGCGGCAGATTGAGGTGGGCGCAGACCGCGCCCGCCGTGTCGGCCAGGGTCATCAGCGCACCGCCGTGCAGCGCGCCGCCGAGCGTGCTCAGCCGCGCGGACCAGGCGAGGTGCGCCACGACCCGGTCCCGGGACGCCTCCGCCAGGGTCACGCCCAGTTCGACGGCGAAGGGGACGGCGGCGAGCGGGGTGACGGGGTCGGGGTCGGGCATACCGGGCTCCAGGGGTCGGGGTGGGTGAGTCGTGAGTCCCACCGTTCTCTTCCGCCCCGCCGGTGTCGATGACCTCCGAGGTAAGGGGTCGATAATCGGGAGAAATCGCCATCAATCTCCTCACGTCGACCCTCCCTCACCCCCTCTTTGTCCTGTCAGTGGAAAAAGTCGACGGCAATCTCTGCGCAAGTTCTTCCCCATCACGGCAGCCACTGCTACGTTCCCCTCGAAAGCCACACGGAGACAGCCGATATGAGGCGGGGAGGGGCTCGTGAGACGTATGACCGCACGACCCGCTAACGCCCATCAGGCCCGGCTGCTGAAGCTCTTGCGCGACGGCGGCCCCAACTCCCGTGCCCAGCTCGGCGACCAGATCGACCTCTCCCGGTCGAAACTGGCGGTCGAGGTGGACCGGTTGCTGGACACGGGACTGGTGGTCGCCGACGGACTCGCCGCCTCGCGCGGGGGGCGCCGCTCCCACAACATCCGGCTCAATCCGGGGCTGCGCTTTCTCGGCGTCGACATCGGCGCCACCTCGATAGACGTCGCCGTCACCAACGCCGAACTGGAGATCCTGGGCCATATCAACCAGCCCATGGAGGTCCGCGAGGGACCCGTCGCGGTCTTCGAGCAAGCCCTCTCCATGGCCGCCAAACTCAAGGCGTCCGGGCTGGTCGAAGGGTTCGACGGGGCCGGGATCGGCGTACCGGGACCGGTCCGCTTCCCGGAGGGCGTCCCCGTGGCGCCGCCGATCATGCCGGGCTGGGACGGCTTCCCCGTGCGGGAGGCGCTCAGTCAGGAACTCGGCTGCCCGGTGATGGTCGACAACGATGTGAACCTGATGGCGATGGGGGAGCAGCACGCGGGCGTCGCCCGTTCCGTGGGCGACTTCCTCTGCGTCAAGATCGGTACCGGTATCGGCTGCGGGATCGTCGTCGGCGGAGAGGTCCACCGCGGTACGACGGGCAGCGCGGGCGACATCGGGCACATCCAGGCCGTGCCCGACGGACGGCCGTGCGCCTGCGGCAACCGGGGGTGCCTGGAGGCCCACTTCAGCGGTGCCGCGCTCGCGCGGGACGCGCTGGAGGCGGTCCAGCAAGGGCGCTCACCGGAACTCGCGGCCAGGCTGGAGGCGACCGGCACGCTCAGCGCCGTCGATGTCGCCGCCGCGGCCTCCGCGGGGGACGCCACCGCCCTCGATCTGATCCGCGAGGGCGGCAACCATGTCGGCCAGGTCATCGCCGGCCTGGTCAGCTTCTTCAACCCGGGGCTCGTGGTGATCGGCGGTGGAGTGACCGGCCTCGGCCACAATCTGCTCGCCGCGATCCGCACCCAGGTCTACCGCCAGTCGCTGCCTCTGGCGACCGGCAATCTGCCCATCGTGCTCGGTGAACTCGGCCCCACCGCCGGGGTCATCGGCGCGGCCCGGCTGATCAGCGACCATCTGTACTCACCCGCGTAAGCGGTCACCCGCGCAAGTCTTCGCCCGCGTCAGTTTTCACCCGCGTCATTTCTCGCCCGCGTCATTTTCGCCCGCGCAAGCGGTCACTCGCGTCAGTAGTCACTCGCGTCAGTAGTCATCCGCGCAAGCAGTCACCCGCGTAAGCAGTTATCCGCGTCAGATTTCGCCCGCGCAAGCAGTCATCCGCGTCAGTAGTCATTCACGCTATAAGCAACGTCTCACGGCGGCGGTCGCGTTTCTCGCGGCTGCTGGTCGAGCCATGCCAGTCACTCGTGTCAGCGGCCTGCCCTCCCGGGTCCGCGTGTTCTTGGCACCACGATCCTTCCTGCTGTGATCTGCCCCTTTTGTAGACGCTTCCCTACCTCTTTATGTCCTCTTCTGCCCTGAAACCCGGCCCGCCCGCCGAGGGGAACCCACATGGCACCTGAACCACCGCTGCTCAGCATGTCCGGCATCACCAAGTCGTTCCCCGGCGTCCGGGCCCTCGACGGCGTCGACCTCGATGTGCAGGCCGGTGAAGTGCACTGTCTGCTCGGCCAGAACGGAGCCGGCAAGTCCACCCTGATCAAGGTGCTGGCAGGCGCCCACCAGCCGGACGGCGGCACCATCCGCTGGCTCGGCGAGGATGTCACCCTGCGCTCGCCGATCGCCGCCATGCGCCTCGGTATCGCCACCATCTACCAGGAACTCGACCTGGTGGAGCATCTGTCCGTCGCCGAGAACGTCCACCTCGGCCATGAGCCGACCGCCGCCGGATTCGTCGTGAAGCGCGGCACCGCGCGCGCCTCCACCGCGGCCCTCCTCAAACGTCTCGGCCACCCCGAGATCGACCCGGCCCGGCTGGTGGGGGAGTTGTCGGCCGCCCAGCAGCAGATCGTGTCGATGGCACGGGCGCTGTCCCACCACGTCCGGCTGATCGTGATGGACGAGCCGTCCGCCGCGCTCGACCCGGACGAGGTCGACAACCTCTTCCGGATCGTGGCCGATCTGACCGCCGACGGGGTCGCCGTCGTCTACATCTCGCACCGGCTGGAGGAGATCCGCCGGATCGGGGACCGGGTCACCGTCCTCAAGGACGGCCGGGCGGTGGCCGGCGGACTGCCCGCCAAGTCCACCCCCACCAAGGACGTGGTGGCCCTGATGACCGGCCGCAACGTGGAGTACGTCTTCCCCGAGCGGCCCACCGCGCCGAAGCCGCGCGATCCGCTGCTGGAGGTCCGCGGACTGGCCCGGGACGGCGAGTTCGAGTCCTTCGACCTGAGCGTGCGGCCCGGGGAGATCGTCGGCTTCGCCGGACTGGTCGGCTCCGGCCGCTCCGAGATCCTGGAGACCATCTACGGGGCCCGCAAACCGACGGCCGGTCAGGTCCTGGTCGACGGCAGGCCGTTGCGGCCGGGCAGCGTCCGCGCCGCCGTGCGCGCCGGACTCGGGCTCGCCCCCGAGGAACGCAAGGCGCAGGGCCTGCTGATGCTGGAGTCCGTCACCAACAATGTGTCGGTCTCCTCCATGTCCCGCTTCGCCCGCCTCGGCTGGATCGACCGGGGCGCCGAACTGAAGGCGGCCCGCGCCACCACCCGCGAGCTGTCCCTGCGGCCCGACAACCCCGCCGTCCCGATCCGCACCCTGTCCGGCGGCAACCAGCAAAAAGCCGTCCTCGCCCGCTGGCTGCTGCGCGGCTGCCGGGTCCTCCTGCTCGACGAACCCACCCGCGGTGTGGACGTCGGCGCCCGCGCCGAGCTGTACGCCGTCGTCCGGCGCCTCGCCGACGAGGGCCTCGCCGTCCTGCTGGTCTCCAGCGAGGTGCCCGAGGTGCTCGGCCTCGCCGACCGCGTCCTGGTCCTGCGCGAGGGCCGGGTCGTGCACACCGCACCGGCCCAGGAACTGGACGAACACCGCGTCCTCGACCTTGTGATGGAAGGAAGCCCGGCGTCATGACGCAGCCCGTCTCCCCGCCGCGGGACAGCACCGACAAGGCGCCGCCGGTGAGCGGACCGCCCGCCTGGCGTGCCACGCTGTTCCGTACCGACGTACGCACCCTGTCGCTGCTCGGTGTGCTCGCCGCGCTGATCGTGATCGGCGGCATCACCAAGCCCGACCAGTTCCTGGACACCCGCAATCTGCAACTCGTCCTCACCCAGGCGTCGATCATCGGGGTCGTCGTCGTCGGGATGACCTTCGTCATCATCTCCGGCGGCATCGATCTCTCCGTCGGCGCGATCGTGGCCCTGGCCTCGGTCTGGGCGACCACGGTGGCGACCCAGGAGTACGGTTTCTTCGGCATCCTGTTCACCGCGGTGATCGTCGGTGTGGCCTGCGGACTGGTCAACGGGGTGCTGATCGCCTACGGCGGGATGGTGCCGTTCATCGCCACCCTCGCCATGCTGGCCTCGGCCCGCGGACTCGCGCTCCAGATCACCGACGGCAAGACCCAGATCGTCACCGTCCCCAGCGTCCTCGACCTCGGGGAGCGCGACGCCTACATCCTGGGCATCCCGCCGCTGGTCCTGGTCTTCGCCGCGGTCACCGTCATCGGCTGGCTGCTGCTCAACCGCACCACCTTCGGGCGCCGTTCGGTCGCCGTCGGCGGCAACGCCGAGGCCGCCCGGCTGGCCGGGATCGACGTCCGCCGCCAGCGCCTGTATCTGTATCTGCTCTCCGGGCTGTGCTGCGGTATCGCCGCCTTCCTGCTGATCATCCTGTCCGGCTCGGGCCAGAACACCAACGGCAATCTCTACGAACTCGACGCCATCGCCGCGGCGATCATCGGCGGCACGCTGCTCAGCGGCGGCCGGGGCACGATCGTCGGCTCGGTGCTCGGGGTCCTCATCTTCACCACGATCACCAACATCTTCGCCCTGAACAACCTGCAGAGCGACGTCCAGCAGATCGCCAAGGGCGCGATCATCGTCGCCGCCGTGCTGGTCCAGCGCCGTACCGCGAGCACGACTTGAGGAAAGGGTTCGCCACCATGCCAGAGTTCACCAGCCGCAGAGGAATGCTCTTCGGGACCGCCGCCGTCGGCGCGGGTGTCCTCCTCGCCGGATGCACCAGCAACGAGTCCTCCGCGGACGACGAGCCGGCCAACAACGAGCAGCCGGCCGCCTCCGACGCCCCCGGCAAGCCCGTCACCATCGGCTTCGCCGGTCCCCAGGCCGACCACGGCTGGCTCAACGCGATCAATGACAACGCCAAGAGCCGCGCCGAGAAGTACGAGGACGTGACGCTGGAGATCACCGAGGGCTCCAACGACACCGCCGCCCAGATCGGCCAGATCGAGACGCTGATCAACAAGAAGGTCGACGTCCTGGTCATCCTGCCCGCCGACGGCAAGGCGCTCACCCAGGTCGGGCTGAAGGCCATGCGGGCCGGGATCCCGGTGGTCAACCTCGACCGGATCTTCAACTCCCCGCAGGCGTACCGCTGCTGGATCGGCGGCGACAACTACGGCATGGGCCTCAACGCCGGGCACTACATCGGCGAGCGGCTCAAGGACAAGCAGAACGCCAAGGTCATCGAGCTGGCCGGGGTGGACGCGCTGGAACTGACCCGGCAGCGCACCCAGGGCTTCGACGACGCCCTGAAGAACTACCCGAACATCGAGAAGGTGGCCCGTCAGGCGGCCGACTTCACCGTCGAGTCCGGGCAGGCCAAGATGGCGCAGATGCTCCAGGCCCAGTCGCAGTTCGACGCCCTGTGGAACCACGACGACGACCAGGGCGTGGGCGCGCTGCGCGCCATCGAGCAGGCCGGGCGCGACGGCTTCCTGATGGTCGGCGGCGCGGGCGCGCTCTCCGCGTTCCAGGCCATCAAGCAGGACAGCGGCGTCCTCAAGGCGACGGTCCTGTACCCGCCGACGATGGCCGCCTCCGCGATCGACCTCGCCCGCGCCCTCGGCCAGGGCAAGGGCGTCGGCGGGATGGCCGAGTTCGAGATCCCGGCGTCGGTCTCCCTGTACTCGGCCGTCGTCGACAAGACCAACGTCGACCAGTACATGCCCACCGGGTTCAAGTAGGGGCACCGAGACCGGGCCCGCCCGCACACGAGGGCGGACGGGCCCAGGGTTCGGTGTTCCGTTCCGGGCACGCAGAACGCGGCCGGACGGGACCGGGGGCCCGGGAGTTCTCCCGGTCCCGGTCCGGCCGTGCGGCGGCGACGCCCGGACGGTCCGGCCGGGGTACCTGAACCCCGGAGAACCGGGCGTTCCGGAATCGCGAGAGCCGGAACGGCGGGGATCCGGGGCACGGGGCGCGGCAGTGCAACGCCGGGACCAGGGGCCCGGCGCGCACCGCGGCCCTGTGCGCCCCGGCAGCGGGCGGCACCGCGTCGGTCGTTACGGGAGACGCCACCGGGAGAACCCCGGGTGGCGACTCCGAGGCGACCGGGCGGGACCGTCGACGCCGTCGGCGGGTTCGTCGGCGGGTTCGTCGACGGTCCTTCGGTGGGCCACCGGTTGGGCGTGGCCCGACCGGTGGCCGATCGGGGACCCGTCCGGGGACCTGACCGGCGACCCGACCGGGGCCCGTCGGCGGTACGGCCGGGGACCTGTCCGGCGGTACGGCCGCGACCGGTGCGCGGTCCGCAGGGGTGACCCGATCCCCGTGACCCCGCGGACCGCGTACCGGGGCTGGTGCCCGGACCGTGTGCCGGGGCTGGCCTGGACCGCGTGCCGGGGCTGATGCCCGGACCGCGTGCCGGGATTGGCCTGGACCGCGTGCCTGGTTGATGCCCGGACCGTGATCGGGGCTGACACCCGGAACGTGTGCCGGGCCCGATGCCCGGAACGTGAGCGGGGCTGATGCCCGGACCGCGTGCCGGGACTGGCCCGGACCGCGATCAGGGCCGATGCCCGGACCGCGTACCCGCACTGGCCCGGACCGCGTACCGGCTTTGCACCGGACCGCGTACCGGCACCGATGCCGGACCGGGGTACCGGCACCGATGCCGGGACCGCGTACCGGCACCGATGCCCGGACCGCGTACCGGCACCGACGCCGGACCGGGGTACCGGCACCGATGCCCGGACCGCGTTCCGGTGCTGGCACCCGGACCGTGTTGCCAGGGCGGACGCCCCGGCCGCCGGGACGGTGTCGGCAGGCCGGCCGGCCCCGTCGCACGTCGCCCGGCCCCGTCGCACGTCGCCCGGACGGAACACCGGACCCGACCCCCCACCGCGCCACCACGACGAGAGGACTGATCCATGGGACAGCCGCAGCAGCCCGCAGGGGCAGCGGCCGCAACGCCGGGAACGAGTGACGCCGGCGCGCAGCAGCAGGCGGACGACGCCGGGGCGGCGGAGTCGGACCGGACCGCCGTCTCCGGTACCGGCACCGCGGACCCGGCCGGCAGACCCGCGCTGCGGATCGGCATGGTGGGCTACGCCTTCATGGGCGCCGCCCACTCCCAGGGCTGGCGGACCGTGGGCCGCGTCTTCGATCTGCCGCTGCGCCCGATGATGTCCGCGATCTGCGGCCGGGACGCACAGGCCGTGCGCGCCGCCGCCGACCGGCACGGCTGGGCCGCCGCCGAGACCGACTGGCGCGCGCTGATCGCCCGCGACGACGTCGACCTCGTCGACATCTGCACCCCCGGCGACAGCCATGCCGAGATCGCCCTCGCCGCGCTGGCCGCGGGTAAGCATGTGCTGTGCGAGAAGCCGCTGGCCAACACCGTGGAGGAGGCGGTGGCGATGACCGAGGCCGCCGAGGCCGCCGCGGCCCGCGGCCAGCTCGCCATGGTCGGCTTCAACTACCGCCGGGTGCCCGCCACCGCGCTGGCCCGCAGAATGGTCGCCGAGGGCCGGATCGGCACCCTGCGCCATGTGCGGGTCACCTACCTCCAGGACTGGCTGGCCGATCCGGCCGCGCCGCTGACCTGGCGGCTGCGCAAGGACCAGGCGGGTTCCGGCTCGCTCGGCGACCTGGGCGCCCACATCATCGACCTGGCCCAGTATCTGGCGGGGGAGAGGCTGGCCGGGGTCTCCGCGATCACCGAGACCTTCGTCCGGCACCGCCCGCTGCCCGGCGCGGCCAGCGGGCTGTCGGCCGCGGCGGCGGAGGGCACCGGCGAGGTCACCGTGGACGACGCCGCCCTGTTCACCGCCCGCTTCCCGTCCGGCGCCCTGGCCTCCTTCGAGGCCACCCGGTACGCCACCGGCCGCAAGAACGCCCTGCGGCTGGAGCTGAACGGCGAGCGCGGTTCGCTCTCCTTCGACCTGGAGCGGCTGAACGAACTCTGGTACCACGACGCCACCGAGCCCGACGAGCACAACGGCTTCCGCCGGATCCTCGTCACCGAGCCCGGCCATCCCTATCTGGAGGCGTGGTGGCCGCCCGGCCACGGCCTCGGCTATGAGCACACCTTCGTCCACCAGGCCCGCGACCTGGTGCACGCCATCGCCGAGGGCCGCGGGCCCACCCCCTCCTTCGCCGACGGGCTCCAGGTCCAGCGGGTCCTGGCCGCCGTCGAGGAGAGCGCCGAGAAGAATTCCGTCTACACCCCGATCGCGGTCTAGGAGGCCACGTCAGATGCCGCGTACCTTCACCCTCTTCACCGGCCAGTGGGCCGACCTCCCCCTTGAGGAGGTCTGCCGGCTCGCCCGTGACTTCGGTTACGACGGACTGGAACTCGCCTGCTGGGGCGACCATTTCGAGGTCGACAAGGCCCTCGCCGACCCCGGCTATGTCAAGGGCCGTCATGAGCTGCTGGCCAGGTACGGCCTGAAATGCCTGGCCATCTCCAACCATCTGGTCGGGCAGGCCGTCTGCGACGCCATCATCGACGAACGCCATCAGGGCATCCTCCCGGCGCGGATCTGGGGCGACGGCGACGCGGAGGGCGTCCGGCAGCGGGCCGCCGCCGAGATCGCCGACACCGCGCGCGCCGCGGCGGCCCTCGGCGTGGACACCGTCATAGGCTTCACCGGCTCGGCGATCTGGCATCTGGTCGCGATGTTCCCGCCCGCCCCCGAGTCCATGATCGAACGGGGCTACCAGGACTTCGCCGACCGCTGGAACCCGATCCTGGACGTCTTCGACGCCGAGGGCGTGCGCTTCGCCCACGAGGTGCACCCCAGCGAGATCGCCTACGACTACTGGACCACCCAGCGGGCCCTGGCGGCGGTGGACCACCGCCCCGCCTTCGGCCTGAACTTCGACCCCTCGCACTTCGTCTGGCAGGACCTCGACCCCGTCGGGTTCCTGTGGGACTTCCGCGACCGGATCTACCACGTCGACTGCAAGGAGGCCCGCAAGCGCCTCGACGGGCGCAACGGGCGGCTCGGCTCCCATCTGCCCTGGGGCGATCCGCGCCGCGGCTGGGACTTCGTCTCCGCCGGTCACGGTGATGTGCCCTGGGAGGACGTGTTCCGGATGCTCCGCTCGATCGACTACCAGGGCCCGATCTCGGTGGAGTGGGAGGACGCCGGTATGGACCGGCTCCAGGGCGCCCCCGAGGCGCTCACCCGCCTCAAGGCGTTCGACTTCGACCCGCCCAGCGCGTCCTTCGACGCGGCGTTCAACAGCTGACCGAGCCCGCCTGACCGAAGGTCGGGAACGGGGACCGGCCCCACCGCCGGTCCCCTCTCCGACCTGCCCGAATCCCGCTTTGTCCTGTGATGGGAAAAAGTTGGACCGATCCTGACGCAAGGGCTGTTCGGCCCGCACAGAGGCGGATACCGTCCCTGAAGTGTTCAGGACCGTGCTCAGGACACACAGACCTCCGGGGTAACGGCGTACCCCGGCGCCCGCACCGCCCACGCCAACGCACCCCCCGCGCACCCACCCCGTACGGCCCACCCCCGTTCCCGGAGGGAATTCGTGCACAGAACCAGACTGAGAACCGACCGCCTCCTCAGGCGCCCCCGACTGCGCACCGCCGTCGCCCTGTTCACCGGCCTGCTGCTGGCCGTGGGCACCCCGGCGACCGTGGCCGGAGCCCACCCCGGGCACCCGGAGCACGAGGAACCGGCCGTCGCCGAGGAGCAGTTCCAGCAGGTGCCGCTCGCCAAGGGCGAGCCCGAGATGGGCGAGCCGATGTCCCTGGCCGTCCTCCCGGACCGCAGCGTCCTGCACACCTCGCGGGACGGCACCCTGCGCCTGACCGACCAGTCCGGCGTCACCAAGGTGGCCGGCAAGATCCCCGTCTACACCCATGACGAGGAGGGCCTCCAGGGCGTCGGTATCGACCCTAACTTCACCACCAACCGGGCGATCTACCTCTACTACGCCCCGCCGCTGAACACCCCCGCGGGCGACGCCCCGGAGACCGGCACCGCCGCCGACTTCGCCAAGTTCGACGGCGTCAACCGCCTCTCCCGCTTCGTGCTGAACGCCAACGGCACCCTGGACCTGGCCAGCGAGAAGAAGGTCCTGGACGTCGCGGCCTCCCGCGGCATCTGCTGCCACGTCGGCGGCGACATCGACTTCGACGCGGACGGCAACCTCTACCTCTCGACCGGCGACGACACCAACCCCTTCGCCTCCGACGGCTACACGCCGATCGACCAGCGCGACAACCGCAACCCGGCCTTCGACGCCCGCCGCAGCTCCGGCAACACCAACGACCTGCGCGGCAAGATCCTGCGCATCAAGGTCGCCGACGACGGCTCGTACACCGTCCCCGACGGCAACCTCTTCGCCCCCGGCACGGACAAGACCCGTCCCGAGATCTACGCGATGGGCTTCCGCAACCCGTTCCGGATGAGCGTCGACGAGCAGACCGGCATCGTCTACGTCGGCGACTACGGCCCCGACGCGGGCGCCGCCAACCCGAACCGGGGCCCGGCCGGCATGGTCGAGTTCGCCAAGGTCACCAAGGCCGCGAACTTCGGCTGGCCGTTCTGCGTCGGCAACAACGAGCCGTACGTCGACTACGACTTCGGCAACGGCACCTCCGGCGCCAAGTTCGACTGCGCCAACCTCAAGAACACCTCGCCGCACAACACCGGCCTGGTCGACCTGCCGCCCGCGCAGGCCGCCTGGATCCCGTACGACGGCGGGTCCCTGCCCGAGTTCGGCAGCGGCTCCGAGTCCCCGATGGCGGGCCCGGTCTACCGCTACGACCCGAACCTCCAGTCCAGCGTCAAGTTCCCCGAGGCCTACGACGGCGACTTCTTCGCCGGTGAGTTCGGCCGCCGCTGGATCAAGCGGATCGAGCAGAACACGGACGGCTCCGTCGCCTCCATCAACAGCTTCCCGTGGACCGGCACCCAGATCATGGACATGGACTTCGGGCCCGACGGCGCCCTCTACGTCCTCGACTACGGTGTCTCCTGGTTCCAGGGCGACGAGCACTCCGCGCTCTACCGCATCGAGTACGCCCAGGACGGGTTCTCCCCGCTCGCCGAGGTCAAGGCCGACAAGACCTCCGGCGCCGCCGGCCTCAAGGTCGCCTTCACCGGCTCCGCCACCGACGCCGACTCACCCGAGCTGACCTACAGCTGGGACTTCGGCGACGGCACCAAGGGCGAGGGCCTCAACCCCACCCACCGGTACAAGAAGGTCGGCACCTACACCGCGACCTTCACCGCCACCGACCCCGAGGGCAACACCGGCAACGCCAGCGTCCGGATCGTCGTCGGCAACACCGAACCCAAGGTGAAGATCGACATCCCGGGCAACGGCACCCTGGCCGAGTTCGGCAAGCCGGTCCCGTTCAAGGTGACCGTCACCGACCCCGAGGAGAACATCGACTGCTCCAAGGTCAAGGTCTCCTACAGCCTCGGCCACGACTCCCACGCCCACGAGCTGACCAGCGAGCAGGGCTGCACCGGCACCCTCAACCCGCCGCCCGGTGACGGCGGCCACGACCCCAACGCCAACATCTACGGTGTCGTCGGCGCCAGCTACACCGACGGCGGCGCCAACGGCCAGGAGACCCTCACCGGCACCGCCCGGACCGTCCTCCAGCCGCTGCACCGCCAGGCCGAGCACTTCACCAGCCAGTCCGGCATCCGCACCTACGACAAGGCCACCGCCAACGGCGGCAAGACCGTCGGTGACATCGACGACGGCGACTGGATCTCCTTCACGCCCTACAAGTTCGACGGGCAGAAGAAGCTCACCGTGAGGGCCTCCTCCGGCGGCGCCGGCGGCTTCATCGAGCTGCGCACCGGCTCCCCCGAGGGCCCCCTGCACGGCTCGGCGTACATCCCGCCGACCGGTAGCTGGGACACCTTCCAGGACGTCGACGTCCCCCTGCGCTCGCTCCCCAAGAACACCTCCGAGATCTTCCTCGTCTTCAAGGGCGGCCCCGGCGCGCTCTACGACGTCGACGACTTCGAGTTCTCCAAGGAGCCGTTCAAGGGCGGCAAGAAGGTCCTGGTCTTCTCCAAGACCGCGGGCTTCCGGCACGACTCCATCCCCGCCGGTGTCGCGGCCCTGAAGGAGCTGGGCGGCCCGGCCGGCATCTCCGTCACCGCCACCGAGGAGGCCGGCCAGTTCACCACGGCCAACCTCGCCAAGTACGACGCCGTCGCCTTCCTCTCCACCACCGGCGACGTGCTGAACGCGGCCCAGCAGACCGCGTTCGAGAACTACGTCAAGAACGGCGGCGGCTACATCGGCATCCACGCCGCCGCCGACACCGAGTACAGCTGGGAGTTCTACGGCGGCCTCGTCGGCGCCTACTTCGACTCCCACCCGCAGATCCAGAAGGCCACCGTCCGCGTCGAGGACCACGACCACCCGTCCACCGCGCACCTCGGCGAGACCTGGGAGCGCACCGACGAGTGGTACAACTACCGCACCAACCCGCGTGAGCAGGCCAAGGTCCTCGCCACCCTGGACGAGACCACCTACTCAGGCGGCAACATGAAGGGCGACCACCCGATCGCCTGGTGCCAGTCCTACGGCGGCGGCCGGTCCTTCTACACCGGTGGCGGCCACACCAAGGAGTCCTACACCGAGGAAGCCTTCCGGGCCCATCTGCTCGGCGGCATGCAGTACGCCACCGGCCAGGTCAAGGCCGACTGCAAGCCGAACAAGGACTACCGGAAGATCTTCAACGGCCAGACCCTGGACGGCTGGAAGCAGGCCGGCCCCGGCAAGTTCAACGTCAGCAACGGCACCCTGGTGTCCGAGGGCGGCATGGGTCTGCTCTGGTACCAGGCCAAGGAGCTGAAGTCGTACTCGCTCAAGCTGGACTGGAAGATGCGGGGCGACGACAACTCCGGGATCTTCGTGGGCTTCCCGGCCTCCGACGACCCCTGGTCCGCCGTCAACAAGGGCTATGAGATCCAGATCGACGCGACGGACGCGCCCGACCGCACCACCGGCTCGGTCTACTCCTTCAAGTCGGCCAACATCAAGGCCCGTGACCAGGTCCTGCGGCCCCCCGGCCAGTGGAACTCCTACGAGATCAAGGTCCAGGGCGAACGCCTCCAGGTGTTCCTCAACGGAGTCAAGATCAACGACTTCACCAACAAGGACCCCCAGCGGAGCCTGGCGGACGGCTACATCGGCCTCCAGAACCATGGCGCCAATGACCAGGTCTCCTTCCGCAACATCCAGCTGAAGGAACTGCCCGTCACCGGGTAACCGATACGGCGGCGGGCGGGGGACGCCGGACCCCCGCCCGCCGTCCCCCTTCCGGGGGTCCGGCAGGGGTGCCCTTCGGGGCGGTCCGGGAACGGTGCCCTTCGGGGCGGTCCGGGAACGGTGCCCTCCGGGGCGGTCCGGGAACGGTGCCCTCAGGGGGTAATCCGGGAACGGTCCGTCGCTCTCGGGGGCGCTCCGGGACCGGTCCCGCGGGGTTCCTCCGGGGTGCTTCGGGACCTTGGGCCGATCCCTCGGGGTGGTTCCCGGGGTTCCGGGGCGGTCCCCTCGGGATGGTTCCGGGGGGTTCCGGGGCCGGTTCCTTCGGGGTGGTTCCGGGGGTTCCGGGGCCGATCCCTCCGGGGTGGTCCCCGGGCTTCCGGGACCGTCCCTCCGGGTCGTTCCGGGTCCTCCCGGACCCTCCCGGACCCCCGCACCCTCCCGGATCCTCCGGGTCGTTGGGTCTACTGGAGCTCCGGGTCCTCTGGGCCCTTTGGGATTCGCGCACGACAAGGAGGCTGCCCATGTCCGCGTCCCTCTCCCGACCGCGTGTCGGGGTGTGGCTGATCGGAGCCCGTGGCTCCGTCGCCACCACCGTCGTCACGGGGTGCGCCGCGGTCACCGCGGGACTGCACCCGCCCACCGGCATGGTGACCGAGACACCCGCGTTCACCGACAGCGGTCTGCCCGCACTGTCCGATCTGGTCTTCGGCGGCCATGACACCGTCGACTGCCCCCTGCCCAAACGCGCCGAGGCCCTCACGGCGGGCGGCGTCCTGCCCCCCGGCCTGGCCGCGGCCGTCACCACCGAACTGACCGCCGCGGACCGCGAGATCCGCCCCGGCGGCCCCACCCCCGGCGACACCCGCACCGAGGCCGAGCTGATCGCCGCCTTCACCGCGGACATCCGCGACTTCGTCCACCGCCACGGCCTGGCACGGGCGGTCGTCGTCAATGTGGCCTCCACCGAACCGGCGTCCACCGGCGGCACCCTCCCGCCCTCCACCCTGTACGCCCTCGCCGCCCTGCGCGCGGGCTGCCCCTACATCAACTTCACCCCCTCCGAGGGACTGCACCACCCCGTCGCCGCCCGCGAGGCCCTCGCCCGCGGACTGCCCCACGCCGGCCGCGACGGCAAGACCGGGCAGACCCTGCTGCGCTCCGTCCTCGGCCCGATGTTCGCCCAGCGGGCGCTGCACGTCCGTGCCTGGTCCGGGGCGAATCTGCTCGGCGGGGGTGACGGCGCCGCCCTCGCCGACCCGGCCGCCGCCGCGGCCAAGAACGCCGGCAAGGAACGCGTCCTCGCCGACACGCTGGGCGCCGCCCCCGAGGGCGAGGTCCACATCGACGACGTCCCCGCCCTCGGCGACTGGAAGACCGCCTGGGACCACATCGCCTTCGACGGATTCCTCGGCACCCGCATGATCATGCAGACCATCTGGCAGGGCTGCGACTCCGCGCTGGCCGCTCCGCTGGTGCTGGACCTGGCCCGGCTGACGGCTCGCGCCCACGAGGCGGGCGTCACCGGCCCCCTCTCCGAACTGGGCTTCTACTTCAAGGACCCGGTCGGCCACGGCCCGGCGGCGCTGGGCGACCAGTACCGGGAGCTGATGGGGCTGGCGGAGAGGCTGAGAGGGGTGGGGGGCGCTGACCGTGAGGTGGGGGGCGCTGACCGCGGGGTGGGGAGAGCGGACCGCGGGGCGGGGGGAGCTGACCGCGGGGTTGCGGGGCCGGACACCGAGGTGACGCCTCCGACCACCGAGGGCGGGGAGCTGTCATGAGGCTGCGGACGCTGACCACCGGGATCGCCGTGCTGCTGCCGGTGGGCGTGGTGATCGCTGCGCGGCTGGGGGCCGGGAAGGGGGGTGGAGCGGGGGCCGACGGCTCGGGGGGCTCGGGTTGGGCTTCCTCGCGCTCGGGTTGGGGCGCTTCGGTCTCGGGCTGGGGTGCTTCCTTGCCGGGGCGGGGTGCTTCGGGGTCGGGGCGGGGCGCTTCGGACTCGGGTCGGGGCGCTTCGGTCTCGCGTCGTTCGGCTTCAGGGTCGGATCGTTCAGTTTCGGGTGTTTCGGGTGTTTCGGGCTTCTCGGGCTCCTCCGGGGCTGTGGACGGGGGTCCTTCGGGTTCGGGTGCCGCGCGCTCCGGCGCCCCGGGCCCGGCGGGGTCGCCGAGCGTGCCCGGTGCGCCCGGTACGCCCGGTGAGCCGGGGACGGCATCCCGGACGCCGTCGGTGCCCTCCCGTGCCGTATCCCTCGGCGGCGTGATCCTCGGGCTGCGCCGCCGCTCCTCGGCCGACGGCGGCTGGGGCGAGGACGACGACCTCGACGCCGACGAACTGGGCTCCGGGCCAGACACCCCGTCCGACGGGGGAACCCCGGACCGGACCACCCTTGACCGGGGTGCCCATGACCGAGGTACCCCGGACGACGGGGAACCGCGTCCCCTGCCGCCCCCGGCCCGCCTCCGCGCCTGGGCCGAACTCCTCCGGCTGCCCGCCCTGTTCACCGTCCCTGGCGACGCCCTCGCCGGGGTCGCCGCGACCGGCGTCCGCCCCACCTCCCGCACGCTCCTCGCCATCGGGTCCTCCGTCTGCCTCTACGAGGCCGGCATGGCCCTCAACGACTGGGCCGACCGCGACGAGGACGCCGCCGAACGCCCCCACCGCCCCCTCCCCTCCGGCCGCATCCGTCCCGTCGAGGCCCTCGCCGCGGCCGGTGCCCTGACCGTGGCCGGTCTCGCCCTCGCCGCCCGCGCCGGACGCCCCGCCCTCACCGTCGCCGCCCCGCTCGCGGCCACCGTCTGGGCCTACGACCTCGGTCTCAAGCACACCCCGGCCGGTCCCGTCGCCATGGCAGGCGCCCGCGCCCTGGACCTGCTGCTCGGCGCGGCGGCCACCGCCGGGCACACCCGGGCCGCCCTCCCGTCCGCCGCCCTGCTGGGCACCCACACCCTCGCCGTCACCACCGTCTCCCGCAACGAGACCCAGGGCGGCGCCCCCCTCGTCCCGCTCGCCGCCCTCGCGACCACCGCACTGCTGTCCCACCTCACCACCCGACCCCCGGCAGGTCCCGGCGATGCAGCCACCCGGGGCCTGCCGGGCACCACGCCCCGTCCACCGTCCGCGCCGTCCCTCCCGGGCACCAGCGACCGGCCCTCACCGGCACCTCCCCTGCCCGGCCTCGCCGGCATCACCCTCCGTGCCCTTTCCGCGGTCGGCCTCCCTGGCACCAGGACCCGCACCTCCTCCGCGTCCGGCCTCGCCGACATCACGACCCGCGCCCTCTCCGTGTCCGGCCTGCCTGGCACCAACTCGCCCACCTCCTCCGTATCCGGCCTCCCAGGCACCAACCCGCCTACCTCCTCCGCGTCCAGCCTCCCCGGCACCACGACCCGCGCCCTCTCGGCGTCCGGCCTCCCGGGCCTCCTCACCCGCCCCTCGTCCACCCCCGTCCCGCCCGGCACCACCCTGCGTACCGCCCTCGCCCTCCTCTACGCCTCCACCGCGGCCCGCCCCTACCTCCACGCCGCCCTCAACCCCTCACCCCCGCTCACCCAACGTGCCGTCGGCGGTGGCATCCGCGCCACGATCCCGCTCCAGGCCGCCCTGTCAGCCCGCTCCGGCGCCCCCGTCACCGCGCTGGCTATCGCCGCCCTGGGCCCCCTCGCGGCCCGCTTCGCGAAGAAGGTGAGCGTCACATGACCCCCGAGCCGCAGGGCGCCCCCTCGCAGCAGCGGACGCCGGGTGCACAGGGGGCCGAGTGGGCGTCCGCCGCACCCGGAACGCCGCACCTGGCCACCGCACCGGGAACGCCGGGACGGGCCACCGCACCAGCAACGCCGCACCGGGCCGCCGCACCGGCAACGCCGCGCCAGGCCACCACACCGGAAACGCCAGGCCAGGCCACCACACCGGAAACGCCAGGTCACGCCACCGCACCCGACTCACCCAACTCCCACCCCCACCTCGACCCGCACCCTCACCCCCACCTCGACCCCCACCCCCTCCGCTTCGGCTACGGCACCAACGGCCTCGCCGATCTCCGGCTGGACGACGCCCTCCATCTCCTCGCCGACCTCGGCTACGACGGTCTCGGTCTCACCCTCGACCACATGCACCTCGACCCCTTCGCCCCGGACATCGCCGCCCGTACCCGCAGGACGGCCGAACTCCTGGACAAACTGGGCCTGGAGGTCACCGTCGAGACCGGTGCCCGCTATGTCCTCGACCCCCGCCGCAAGCACGGCCCCTCGCTGCTCGACCCGGACCCCGAGGACCGCGCCCGCCGGGTGGATCTGCTGCTGCGCGCGGTGACCATCGCCGCCGACCTCGGCGCCCACGCCGTGCACTGCTTCAGCGGCACCCTCCCGCCCGGCACCGACCCGGACACCGCCTGGGCCCGTCTCGCCGACACCCTCACCCCCGTCCTGGACGCCGCCGCCACCGCCGGCATCCCCCTCGCCGTCGAACCCGAACCGGGTCACCTCCTCGCCACCCTCGCCGACTTCCACCGGCTGCGCCGCGCACTCGGCGACCCCGAGCATCTCGGCCTCACCCTGGACATCGGCCACTGCCAGTGCCTGGAACCGCTCCCGCCCGCCGACTGCGTCCGTGCCGCCGGACCCTGGCTGCGCCATGTCCAGATCGAGGACATGTGCCGCGGTGTCCATGAGCACCTCCCGTTCGGCGAGGGCGAGATCGACTTCCCCGAGGTGCTCACCGCCCTCGCCGCCACCGGCTACCGGGGACTGACCGTCGTGGAACTGCCCCGCCACTCCCACGCCGGCCCGCACTACGCGGAACTCTCTCTCCCGTTCCTCCGCCATGCCGCGCCATCCCCACAAGGGAGCCCCAGATGAACCATCGCAGCAGCCTGGACCCCCGGCCCACCGGCACCCCCCTGGGCGATCTGCGCACCCGTCTCACCACCCGGCTCGACGAGTCCGCCGCCACCTGGCTGGACCGCGCACTGGAGGAGGCCGCCGAGAACCCCGGCACCCATGGCCCGATCTCCGTGTGGGAACTGCGCCTCGCCGAGGCCGGCCGCCGCTGCGGCCCCGACCACGCCGACGCCGCCCGCGTGCTGATCCTGCACGCCGCCCGCGCCGACGCCGCCGCCCTCGACCGGGTCTACTCCCAGGGCACCGCCGCCGAACGCCGCGCCGTCCTGCACGCCCTCACCCATCTCGTACCGGGCCCGGAAGCCCTCCCGCTGGTCGAGGACGCCCTGCGCACCAACGACACCACCCTGGTCGCCGCCGCCCTCGGCCCCTACGGCGCCACCCATCTCACCCCCCACGCCTGGCGCCACGCGGTGCTGAAATGCCTGTTCACCGGTGTGCCCGTCGCCGATGTCACCGATCTCGCCCGGCGTGCCGCCGGGGACGACGAACTGGCCCGGATGCTCGCCGACTACGCCGCCGAACGCACCGCCGCCGGCCGCGATGTCCCCGGGGACCTGCACCGCGTGCTGGCCCTGACCATGACGGGCCCCCCGACCGGCCCCCCGACCGGCCAGGAGAGCGGCACGGCCGCCCCCCACGGCAAGGAGTCCTGATGCGCATCTTCGATCCCCACATCCATATGACCTCCAGGACCACCGACGACTACGAGGCCATGTACGCCGCGGGCGTCCGCGCGGTCGTCGAACCCGCCTTCTGGCTCGGCCAGCCCCGCACCTCGCCCGCCAGCTTCCTCGACTACTTCGACTCCCTCCTCGGCTGGGAACCCTTCCGCGCCGCCCAGTACGGCATCGCCCACCACTGCACCATCGCCCTCAACCCCAAGGAGGCCAACGACCCGCGCTGCCTGCCCGTCCTGGACGAACTGCCCCGCTATCTCGTCAAGGACCAGGTCGTCGCCGTCGGCGAGATCGGCTACGACTCCATGACGCCCGCCGAGGACACCGCCCTGTCGACCCAGCTCCAGCTCGCCGCCGACCACGGTCTGCCCGCCCTGGTGCACACCCCGCACCGCGACAAGCTGGCCGGGCTGCGCCGCACCATCGACGTGGTCCGCGAGTCCGCGCTGCCCCTGGACCGCGTCCTGATCGACCATCTCAACGAGACCACCGTGAAGGAGGCCAAGGACAGCGGCTGCTGGCTCGGCTTCTCCGTCTATCCCGACACCAAGATGGACGAGGCCCGGATGGTCGCCGTACTGCGCGAGTACGGCCCCGGGCAGGTGCTCGTCAACTCCGCCGCCGACTGGGGCCGCAGCGACCCCCTGAAGACCCGCAAGGTCGCCGATCTGATGCTGGCCGAGGGCTTCTCCGACGACGACGTCGACCGGGTGCTGTGGCGCAACCCGGTCGCCTTCTACGGGCTGAGCGGGCGGCTCACCCTCGATGTCAGCGAGACCGACGCCACCCATGAGGGCAACTCCATCCTGCGCGGCGGGGAGTGAGCGATGCGCTTCCGCCACCCCGACGGCTCCACCGTCCATCTCGCCTACTGCACCAATGTGCACCCGGCCGAGACCTTCGAGGGGGTCCTCGCCCAGCTCCGCGACCACTGCGAACCCGTCCGCCGCCGCCTCGGCCGCGACCGCCTCGGCATCGGCCTCTGGCTCGCCAAGGACGCCGCCGGCACCCTGGTCTCCGACCCCTCCGCGCTGCGCACCCTGCGCACCGAACTCGACCAGCGCGGCCTGGAGGTCGTCACCCTCAACGGCTTCCCCTACGAGGGCTTCGGCGCCGAAGAGGTCAAGTACCGTGTCTACAAGCCCGACTGGGCCGACCCCGAGCGGCTGGAGCACACCACCGCCCTCGCCCGGCTGCTCGCCGGACTGCTCCCCGACGATGTCACCGAGGGCAGCATCTCCACCCTCCCCCTCGCCTGGCGCACCGCCGCCGACCCCGAGCGCCTCGACACGGCCCGCACCGCCCTGCTCACCCTCGCCGAACGCCTCGACGCCCTCGAAGAACTCACCGGCCGCTCCCTGCGCATCGGCCTGGAACCGGAACCCGGCTGTGTCATCGAGACCACCGCCGACGCCCTCGCCCCGCTCACCGCCATCGGCCACCCCCGCATCGGCATCTGTGTCGACACCTGCCATCTCGCCACCTCCTTCGAAGATCCGCACACCGCCCTGGACGCCCTCACCGCCCATGGCGTCCCCGTCGTCAAAACCCAGCTGTCGGCCGCCCTGCACGCCGAGCAGCCCCATCTCCCCGAGGTCCGCGAGGCCCTCGCCGCCTTCGACGAACCCCGCTTCCTCCACCAGACCCGCACCTCCCCCTCCTCTCAACTGCGTTCGAGCGGGGGGACCCCCATCGCCGCCGGTCTGCTCGGCACCGACGACCTCGGCGAGGCCCTGAGCGGCGACCACCTCCCCGACGCCGCCCCCTGGCGCTCCCACTTCCATGTCCCCCTGCACGCGGCCCCCGCCGCGCCCCTCACCTCCACCCTCCCCGTGCTGCGCACCACCCTGACCCGGCTGGTCGGCGGCCCCGTCCCGCTCACCCGCCATCTGGAGGTCGAGACCTACACCTGGCAGGCCCTCCCGCCCGAGCTGCGGCCCCGCGCCCGCAACCAGCTCGCCGACGGCATCGCCGCCGAACTCACCCTCGCCCGCGATCTGCTGACCGACCTCGGACTCAAGGAGCTGCCGTGACCCCGCCCCCGGAACCCCCGGCCACCTCCGCGGACAGCGGCCCCACCCCCCTCCTGGTCCTCGATGTCGTCGGTCTCACCCCCAAGCTGCTCGACCACATGCCCCACCTCAAAGCCCTCGGCCGGTCCGGCTCCCGCGCCCCGCTCGGCACCGTCCTGCCCGCCGTCACCTGCGCCGCCCAGTCCACCTTCCTCACCGGCACCCCGCCCTCCGACCACGGCATCGTCGGCAACGGCTGGTACTTCCGCGAACTCGGCGACGTCCTGCTCTGGCGCCAGCACAACGGCCTGGTCACCGGCGACAAACTCTGGGACGCCGCCCGCCGCGCCCACCCCGGCTACACCGTCGCCAATATCTGCTGGTGGTACGCCATGGGCGCCGACACCGACATCACCGTCACCCCCCGTCCCGTCTACTACGCCGACGGCCGCAAAGAACCCGACTGCTACACCCGGCCGCCCGCCCTGCACGACGAACTCACCGAGAAACTGGGCACCTTCCCCCTCTTCCACTTCTGGGGCCCCGGCGCCGATCTGGTCTCCAGCCAGTGGATCATCGACGCCACCCGCCACATCATGCGCACCCGCCACCCCGATCTCACCCTGTGCTACCTCCCGCACCTCGACTACGACCTCCAGCGCTACGGCCCCGACGACCCGCGCTCCCTCCGGGCCGCCGCCGACCTCGACGCGGCCATGGCCCCGCTGCTGGACGACGCCCGCGCCGAGGGCCGCACCGTCGTCGCCCTGTCCGAGTACGGCATCACCCCGGTGAGCCGGCCCGTCGACATCAACCGCGCCCTGCGCCGCGCCGGACTGCTGGAAGTGCACACCCAGGACGGCATGGAGTACCTGGACCCGATGGCCTCCCGCGCCTTCGCGGTCGCCGACCACCAGATCGCCCATGTCTATGTCCGCCGCCCCGAGGACCTCGACGCCACCCGCGCCGCCCTCGACGGCCTGCCCGGCATCGAGCAACTCCTGGACGACGAGGGCAAGAAGACCCAGGGACTGGACCATCCGCGCGCCGGAGAACTCGTGGCCGTCGCGGAACCCGACGCCTGGTTCACGTACTACTACTGGCTCGACGACGACCGCGCGCCCGACTTCGCGCAGCTCGTAGAGATCCACCGCAAACCCGGCTACGACCCGGTCGAGCTGTTCCTGGATCCCCTCGACCCCTATGTGAAGGTCAAGGCGGCGACCGCGCTGGCCCGCAAGAAGCTCGGCATGCGCTACCGCATGGCGGTCGTGCCTCTGGATCCCTCACCTATTCGCGGCAGCCATGGCCGCCTGCCCCTGAGCGACGACGACGGTCCGCTCATCATCTGCTCCACCCCCCGCGCTGTCGGCGACCGCGTAGCGGCCACCGATGTCAAGTCACTCCTGCTCCATCTCGCCGGCCTCGGCCGGCCCGTCGGACCCGGCGATCCGACTTCCACCCAGCGGTGAGCACTCACTGCCCATCAGTAGTTCTCACTCGTAGTTCTCACTGGTCATCAGTGAAGCACTCACCACTGACAACGCTTCGCGATCACAAGGAGTTCCCATGAGCCGCACGTCCCGCACCAGCAAGGCGCACGACCCCGAACTGTCCCACCGCCTCAGCAGAAGAGGCATGCTCGGCGTGGCCGCCGGTGCCTCCGCCGCCGCCCTGGTGGGAGCCGCCGCCCCGGCGCAGGCCGCCTCCGCCGACCGCGGTGGCCGGGGCCGTCCCGTGCTGCCCCCCGGGCGCCTCGGCATCCAGCTCTACAGCCTCCGCGACAAGATCTCCACCCTCGGCTTCGCCCCCGTCTTCGCCGAGCTGGAGCGCTACGGCTACGACGAGATCGAGCTGGCCGGGTACAGCCAGGGCGCGGCCGGCCCGATCACCCTCGCCCAGCTGAAGCGGCTGGCCAAGAACCACGGCCTCAACCCCATAGGCAGCCACGTCGGCTACTACTCCAGCGACCCCAACGCCTACACCTTCGCGCAGAACCTCACCAAGGTCCTGGACGACGCCCAGGCCCTCGGCCTCAAGCACATCGGCACCGCCTCGGGCCCGTTCCGCTACGGCTCCACCGTCGACGCCTGGAAGCGCGCCGCCGCGGACTTCAACACCTACGGCGCCGCCGCCCGCAAGCGGGGCATGAAGTTCTACCAGCACAACCACTCCGAGGAGTTCTCCTTCGCCACCGACAACCCCAAGGTCCGGCTCTACGACGTGCTGCTCGCCGAGACCGACCCCGACCTCGTCTACCTGGAGATGGACATCTACTGGGCGTTCGTCGGCCAGCACCGCTTCTCCAAGCGCCCCGACGGCACCCCGGCGCCCTTCGACCCGGTGCGCTACGTCCTCAAGCAGCCCGACCGCTACCCCCTGTTCCACGTCAAGGACGGCGAGTACGACCCGTCGACCGCCTACGGCTACAACATGACCGATGTCGGCGACGGCGACATCGACTACCAGAAGTTCATCTCGGCGGTCACCCGGCTGCGCGGCCAGCGCCACTACCACCACTGGCAGGCCGAGCACGACAACCCGGGCGACTCCCTCCGCTTCGCCCGCCGCTCCAGCGAGCATCTGCACTCGCTGCGCGAGAAGTGCTGACCGCACACCCCGCGCACGGCTGAAGAGGCCCTCCCCGGTGACCGGGGAGGGCCTCCTCCGTGCGGCGGCAGCCCCCCGCAGGCCGTGGACGCGGTCCGGTCGGCGCGCCCCGGCCACCGGTCGCGCCGCGCCCCGGCTGACGCGGCACCAGTCCGATGGCCGAGGCGACCATCGGCAGACCACCGACCGGCGGGCAGGCGCCTTAGCAGCCACGCGGGCCACGGCCGGGGAACCCGAGCCGCCGCCCGGCCCGGACGACCCCGCACGGGGGGCCGGGCCCAGGACGACGACCACGAAGACCGGGACGGCCTACGGCCCCGGAGAACGGCGGCATCCCGGTGCGGCTCGCCCGCATCGGTGTGCACCGCCGTACCGCCGGGGGCTCCTGTCGAGCGCGCAACCGAACTTCCGGCCGGTGGCGGGGAAGGGGGAGAGCGACGTCGGCGGCCGGTCGCACCGAGGCGGTGGAGCCGGCCGCGCGCGTCGGACACTTCGCGATGGGGACGGTGTGCGGCGTCGGACGACATGCTGTTCTGTGCCGCGTACGGATCCGCCGTCAGGTCACGCGGTTTCCTCGCCGAGCGGTTGGGGATTGGGGGTGATGCGCTTGTCCTTGTCGCGTCCCGGTGGCGAGAGGAACAGGGCCATGCAGCCGGCGAACAGCGAGATGGAACCGGCCAGGATGAACGCCCCGGAGTGACCCCAGGCGCCGACCACCACGGCACCCATCCCCGCGCCGAGACCGGAGACCAGTTTGGCGCTGTAGACCATGCCGTAGTTGGACGCGTTGTTGTTCTCACCGAAGTAGTCCGCGGTGAGCGCGGCGAACATCGGGAAGATGGCACCGCCGCCGAATCCGGAGATCGAGGAGAAGACCAGGAACAACGGGAGGTTCTGGAGCTCCGCCGCCCAGAGAATGCCGTACTGGGAAAGCCCCAGGATCACACAGACCACCAGCAGGCAGCGCTTACGGCCGTACAG
This sequence comes from Streptomyces sp. NPDC004610, assembly GCF_040609715.1. Lineage (NCBI taxonomy): Bacteria > Bacillati > Actinomycetota > Actinomycetes > Kitasatosporales > Streptomycetaceae > Streptomyces > Streptomyces sp. NPDC004610. Next base: position 139,459 of record NZ_JBEXLA010000009.1, read on the forward strand.
ATCGGAGAGCCAGCCGATGACCCCGCGGCCGGTGCCGTTGACGATGGCCTTCAGCGACATGGCCGTGGCCACGATGCCGCCCGCGAATCCGGCCTCCTCGCCGATGTCCACCTGGAAGGCGATACCGAAGATGTTCACCCCGGACGTGCAGGCCAGACAGAACCACATCAGGGCCACCCGGCCGGTCTGCCAAGCCTCCTTGGGCGTGTACTGGTGGACCGCCGGGGGATTCATCCGCAGCGAACGGGCCGCGCGCGGATCCTTCGGCGGGTTCAGCGGGTCGATATCGGCCGGCCACCAGTTCTTCGGCGGGTCCCGGAAGAAGAATCCGGCGAACGCCACGACACCGGCGAGGAACACCCCCACCGCGACCAGCACCCAGCGGAAGTTGGTGATGTCCATATAGCCGGTGAAAAGGAACACGAAGGGCACCGAGCCATAGGCGAAACCGCCGTTGACGAAGCCGGTCTTGCCGCCCTTGCGCTCCGGATACCACTTGCCGACCATATTGACGCAGGTGGCGTACACCATGCCCGCGCCCATACCGCTGAACATACCGAAGCCGATATAGGCGACGATGACATGCGGCGCGTAGGCCAGTGACACATAACCCGCCAAGGTGCCCGCCGCGCCGAGCATCATCGCCCAGCGGGCCGGTAGTTTGCCGCTCTCCCGCAGCTTTCCCGCCGGGAAGGCCACGGCCGCCTGGAAGAAGATCCAGACGGTCATCATCCAGAAGATGTGCATGCTGTTCCAGCTGTGCGCGATATGCAGCGTGTCCTCCGCGGACGCGAACGCGTACTCGGCGGAGGAGATGCCCATCATGCCGATCCACGGCAGGATGACCATCCACTTGCGCTTGCGTCCCATCACATCGATGTCGGACTCGCCGACGCGATAGACGCGTCCGTTCTTGTCGGTCACCTCGCGGTACGAGGCCACCTGTGGAACGTCGGTGGTCGTCATGATTCCTTGCACCCCTTGCGTCGAAAGTTCTGGCCAGCGCCCCCTGTCCATGCCTTTCGTGTGCACTCGCGTGCGCGCTCGGGCTCCGGGGCCGGGCGACGCGCACCGCGCCGCCCGGCCCCCGCTCCCTCAGCTCATGAACCGCCCCCCAACAGGCCCGCCGCGCGCGCCCAGCGGTACTTGGCGCCCAGCACGGCCACGGGCTCCTCCGTGGTGTAGGGATACGCCACGACACCCCGCTCGAAGAGGTACTGACACGCCTCCTCGACCTCGACATCACCGGCCAGCGAGGCCACCACGGGCTTCTCTATGCCCCGCTCCCGGAACTCGGCCACCACGCGCGCGGTCAGCTCGGCGAAGACCATGGGAGGCGTGACGATGGTGTGCCAGTAGCCGAGGACCAGCGCATGGATACGGGGGTCCTCCAGCCCGAGCCGGATCGTCGCCTCGTATGTCGACGGCGGCTCGCCCCCGGTGATGTCCACCGGGTTGCCCGCGGCCCCGAAGGGCGGGATGAAGGCGCGGAAGGCGGCGTCCAGGTCGTCCGGTATCTCCATCAGCGAAAGACCGTTGTCGGTCACCGCGTCGGAGAGCAGCACACCGCTGCCGCCCGCCCCGGTGATGATCACGATGTTGTCGCCCTGGGGGGCCGGGAGCACCGGCAACGCGCGCGCGTACTCCAGCATGTCGTTCAGGCCCGAGGCCCGGATGACGCCCGCCTGCCGCAGGATGTCGTCGTACACCGCGTCGTCGCCCGCCAGGGCCCCGGTGTGCGAACCGGCCGCCTTGGCGCCCGCCGCCGTACGGCCCGCCTTGAGGACGACGACCGGCTTCTTGGGCACCGTCTCCCGGGCGGCCCGCACAAAGGCGCGGCCGTCCTTGAGGTCCTCCAGGTGCATCGCGATGCACTCGGTGTGCGGGTCCTCACCGAACCAGGTCAGCAGGTCGTCCTCGTCCAGGTCCGACTTGTTGCCCAATCCCACGATGGCCGACACGCCGGTCCTGGTGGTGCGGGCGAAGCCCAGGATGGCCATCCCGATGCCGCCCGACTGCGAGGTCAGCGCGACCCCGCCCTTGACGTCGTAGGGCGTGCAGAACGTGGCGCACAGGTCCTGCCAGGTCGAGTAGTAGCCGTAGATGTTCGGGCCCAGCAGCCGGACGCCGTGCCGTTCGGCGATGGCCACGATCTCGTCCTGGAGCTCCTGCTCACCGGTCTCGGCGAACCCGGAGGGGATCAGCACCGCGTTGGGGATCCTCTTGCGGCCGACCTCCTCCAGCGCCGCCGCCACGAACCTGGCGGGAATGGCGAACACGGCCACATCCACCTCACCGGGAACGTCCGTGACACTCTTGTACGCCTTACGGCCGAGGATGTCATCGGACCTGGGGTTCACCGGGTGGATCTCGCCCGCGAAACCGCCGTCGACCAGATTGCGCATGACCGAGTTGCCGATCTTGCCCTGCTCGTTCGACGCGCCGATGACCGCCACCGAGGACGGCTGCATCAGGCGCCGCATCGAGGTGAGGATCTCCGCGCGCGTGTACTGCCTCCGCTGCTTGACGGGAGCGTCGGAGAGGATCACCCGGATGTCGGCCGCCAGGGCGCCGTCCGGCGTGGCGATCACCGGGTTGAGGTCGACCTCGGCGATCTCCGGGAAGTCCGTCACCAGCTCGGAGACCCGGCGGATCTGCTCGGCGACCGCCCACCGGTCCACGGCCGGCGCGCCGCGCACCCCGCGCAGGATCTCGGCCGCCCGGATCGAGTCCAGCATCGACAGCGCCTCGTCACCGGTGACCGGCGCCAGCCGGAAGGTGATGTCCTTGAGGACCTCCACGAGGACCCCGCCCAGGCCGAACGCCACCACCTTGCCGAACGTCGGGTCGGTGACCGCGCCGACGATCACCTCCTGTCCCTTGGGCAGCAGTTCCTGCACCTGGACGCCCTCGATCCGGGCACCGGCGTCGTACGCGCGCGCGTTGTCCACGATCCGGTGGAACGCGGCCCTCACCTCGGCCGCGCCCTCCACCCCGACGACGACCCCGTCGGCGTCGGTCTTGTGGAGGATGTCCGGGGAGACGATCTTCAGGACGACAGGTCCGCCGAACCGCGCCGCGTACGCCACGGCCTCGTCGACGTCCGTCGCCAGTTCCTCGCCCGGTACGGCGATCGCATAGGCGTCGGCGATGACCTTGCCCTCGGGTGCCGTCAGCGCGGTCCGCCCCTCGGCCCGCACCGCGTCGAGGAGCGTACGCACCCTCAGCACCCGGTCTTCCGCCATCACGTCAGATCACTCCGTTCGACTTGAGCAGGCGCAGTTCCTCGTCACCGAGGCCCAGTTCGCCGACATAGACCGCCTCGTTGTGCTCGCCCAGCAGCGGTGAACCGACCACGTCGACGGGGGAGTCGGACAGCTTCAGCGGGCTGCCGACGGTGATGTACTCGCCGCGCTGGGGGTGCGGGACCCTCACGACCATCTCGTTGGTGGCCAGCGAGGCGTCCTCGATGATCTCCCGGGTGGACAGGATCGGCCCGCACGGGACGTTGTGCGCGTTGAGCCTCTCCAGCACCTCCCACTTGGGAAGCGTCGCGGACCACTCCTCGATCAGCTGGAACATCTTGCCGAGCTTGGGCAGCCGGGCCTGAGGGGTCGCCCACTCGGGGTCCTCGGCCAGCTCGGGACGGCCGATCAGCTCGGTGATGGGCGCCCAGCCGACCGGCTGGACGATCACATACACATAGTCGTTGGGGCCGCCCGGCGCGCACTTGACGGCCCAGCCGGGCTGGCCGCCGCCGGACGCGTTTCCGGATCGGGGAACCTCGTCGCCGAAGTCCTCGTTCGGATATTCAGCGAGAGGACCATGGGCCAGGCGCTGCTGGTCGCGCAGCTTCACCCGGCAGAGGTTGAGCACCGCGTGCTGCATGGCCACGTTCACCCGCTGCCCGCGCCCGGTGTGCTCCCGCTGGTAGAGCGCCGCGAGGATGCCCGCCACGGCGTGCACACCGGTGCCCGAGTCACCGATCTGGGCTCCCGTCGCCAGCGGCGGCCCGTCCTCGAACCCGGTGGTCGACATCGACCCGCCCATGGCCTGGGCGACGACCTCGTACGCCTTGAAGTTGGTGTACGGCCCGTCGCCGAAACCCTTGATGGAGGCATAGACGATACGGGGATTGATCTCCTGGATGCGGTCCCAGGTGAAGCCCATGCGGTCGACCGCGCCCGGTCCGAAGTTCTCGACCATGACATCGGAGCGCCGGATCAGCTCGGTGAGGATCTCCTTGCCGCGTTCGGTCTTGGTGTTGAGGGTGATGCTGCGCTTGTTGCTGTTCAGCATCGTGAAGTAGAGCGAGTCCACATCGGGCAGATCACGCAGCTGCTTGCGCGTGATGTCACCGGACGGGGCCTCCAGTTTGACCACGTCCGCGCCCAGCCAGGCGAGCAACTGGGTCGCGGAGGGCCCGGACTGGACATGGGTCATGTCCAGGACGCGGATGCCTTCGAGTGCCTTGGCGGTCACCGGATCACCTCACTTGTACATGGTCTGGTTCATGGTTCCGGGGGCGTACGCGTCCGGGTCGACCCAGACGTTGATGAGCGACGGCTTGCCGGACTCGCGGGCGCGGCGCAGCGCCGGGCCGATGTCGGCCGGGTCGCGGACCTCCTCGCCGTGACCGCCGAGCAGCTGGGCGAACTTGTCGTAGTGGACGTCGCCGAGGGTGTTGCCGACCCGCTCGCGCTCCTTGCCGTACTTGGCGGCCTGGCCGTAGCGGATCTGGTTCATGGAGGAGTTGTTGCCGACGATCCCGACGAAGGGGAGGTTGTAGCGGACGAGGGTCTCGAAGTCCCAGCCGGTCAGGGAGAAGGCGCCGTCGCCGAAGAGCGCGACGACCTCCTTGTCGGGCCGGGCCTGCTTGGCCGCGAGGACGAACGGGACACCGACACCGAGGGTGCCGAGCGGGCCGGGGTCCATCCAGTGGCCCGGGGACTTCGGCTGGACGACCTGGCCGGAGAAGGTGACGATGTCGCCGCCGTCGCCGATGTAGATGGAGTCCTCGGTGAGGAAGTCGTTGATCTCGCTGACCAGCCGGTAGGGGTGGATGGGCGAGGCGTCGGACCTCAGGCTGGGCAGCCGCTTCTCCAGGGCGGTCTGCTCGGCGGCGCGCAGTTCGTCCAGCCACTCCTTGCGCCTGGAGGCACCGCCGTTGAGTCGCCCGGTGGCGGCCTCGGTGACGGACTTCAGCACCAGTCCGGCGTCGCCGACGATGCCTAGGTCGATGTCACGGTTCTTGCCGACGGTGCGGTAGTCCAGGTCGATCTGGACGACGGTGGCGTCGGCGGAGAGCCGCTTGCCGTAGCCCATCCGGAAGTCGAAGGGGGTGCCGACGATCACGATGACATCGGCGTTCGAGAAGGCGTAGCGGCGGGAGAGCTGGAAGTGGTGCGGGTCGCCGGGCGGCAGGGTGCCGCGACCGGCGCCGTTCATATAGGCGGGGATGTTCAGCCCGCGGACGAGTTCGATGGCTGACTCGGTGCCGCGGGTGGTCCAGACCTGGCTGCCGAGCAGGATGGCCGGCTTCTCGGCGTGCACCAGCAGGTCGGCGAGCTTCTCGATGGCCTCGGGGTCACCGGCCGAGCGGGTCGAGGCCCGGTAGGCACCGGCCTTCGGTACACGCGCCTTCTCGGCCGGGACCTTGGCGTCCAGTACATCGCGCGGGATCTCCAGGAAGGAGGGTCCGGGGGCGCCGTGGAAGCACTCCCGAAACGCCATCGACACCATGTCCGCCGCGCGGGCCGTGTCCGGCACGGTCGCCGCGAACTTGGTGATCGGGTTCATCATGTCGACGTGAGGGAGGTCCTGGAGGGACCCCATCTTGTGCTGGGTGAGCGCACCCTGGCCGCCGATGAGCAGCATGGGGGACTCGGCGCGGAAGGCATTGGCGACACCGGTGACGGCGTCGGTGGTGCCGGGCCCCGCGGTGACCACGGCACAGCCGGGCTTGCCGGTGATCCGGGCGTAGCCGTCCGCGGCATGGGCGGCGACCTGCTCGTGGCGGACGTCGACGACCTCGATGCCTTCGTCGACGCAGCCGTCGTAGATGTCGATGATGTGCCCGCCGCACAGGGTGTAGATGACCTCCACACCCTCCGCCTTGAGGGCCTTGGCGACGAGGTGCCCACCCGAGATGAGCTGCTCGTTCTGGTCGCGGCTGTCGTCAGGCATGGCGAAGTCCTGTCCCTTCGTAGGGGGTTGGAGCAGTCTCGCGGTACATTGCATACAGTCGACGAATACTGTATGAAGCTTGTTATCCCGCATCCGGTGGGTGGTGTCCAGGGGGCGTGCGACACTTTCAGTCAGGAGCCGAGATGGACCTGTACGAACACCAGGCAAGGGAACTCTTCGAGGAATACGGCATCGTGGTGCCGCGGGCCGAGGTCACCGACTCGGCCAAGGAAGCCCGTGAGATCGCCCGTCGGCTCGGCGGCAGGGTCGTGGTGAAGGCCCAGGTCAAGACGGGTGGCCGCGGCAAAGCGGGCGGCGTCAAACGGGCCGCCGACCCGGCCGCCGCAGAACTGACGGCCCGTCAGATCCTCGGTATGGACATCAAGGGCCACCTGGTTCGCACGGTGATGCTGGCCCAGCCCGTCGACATCGAGACCGAGTACTACATCTCCTACGTCCTTGACCGCGCCGCAGGCCAGTTCCTGGCCATCGCCTCGGCCGAGGGCGGTATGGACATCGAGGAGGTCGCCGCGACTCGGCCGGAAGCGGTGGCCCGCATTCCGATCGACCCGGCGACCGGGGTCACCTCCGCCAAGGCCGGCGAGATCGCCCTGGCGGCCAAGCTCCCCGCGCAGACCGTGGACGTCCTGGTCCGCCTCTGGGAGGTACTGATCCGCGAGGACGCCCTGCTCGTCGAGGTCAACCCCCTGGTGCGCACCGCCCAGGGTCGGATCCTCGCCCTCGACGGCAAGGTCACCCTGGACGACAACGCGGCCTTCCGGCAGGCCCGCTGGGGCGCCGAGGCCACCGAGCACGACGACCCGCTGGAGGCCGTCGCCGCCGAACGGGGCCTCAACTACGTCAAGCTCGACGGCGAGGTCGGCATCATCGGCAATGGCGCCGGACTCGTCATGTCCACCCTCGACGTGGTCGCCGGCTGCGGCGCCCGCCCTGCCAACTTCCTGGACATCGGCGGCGGCGCCTCCGCGCAGATCATGGCCGACGGACTGTCGGTCATCGTCTCTGACCCGGATGTGAAGTCCGTCTTCGTCAATGTCTTCGGCGGCATCACCGCCTGCGACGCCGTCGCCGACGGCATCGTCCACGCCCTGGACACCGTCACCCTCACCAAACCACTGGTCGTCCGCCTCGACGGCAACAACGCCGCCCGGGGCCGCGCCATCCTGGACGCGCACGCGCACCCCTTGCTCCGCCAGTCGCCCACCATGGACGACGCCGCCCGCACCGCCGCCGAACTCGCCCACGCCGCAGCCTGAGGAGCCGGACATGGCCATCTACCTCACCAAGGAGAGCAAGGTCCTCGTCCAGGGCATGACCGGCGGCGAGGGCATGAAGCACACCCGGCGGATGCTCGCCGCCGGCACCCAGGTGGTCGGCGGTGTCAACCCGCGCAAGGCCGGCCGCAGCATCGACTTCGACGACCGCGCGGTCCCGGTCTTCGGCACCGTCCACGAGGGCATGGAGGCCACCGGCGCCGAGGTCACCGTCGTCTTCGTGCCGCCCGCCTTCGCCAGGGCCGCCGTCACCGAGGCCGCCGACGCCGGGATCGCCCTCGCCGTCGTCATCACCGAAGGCATCCCCGTCCACGACTCCGTCGCCTTCACCGCCTACGCCCGCCGGCGCGGCACCCGCATCATCGGCCCCAACTGCCCCGGCCTGATCACCCCCGGCCAGTCCAACGCCGGCATCATCCCCGCCGACATCACCAAGCCCGGCCGCATCGGCCTGGTCTCCAAATCCGGCACCCTCACCTACCAGCTGATGTACGAACTGCGCGACATCGGCTTCTCCACCTGTGTCGGCATCGGCGGCGACCCCGTCGTCGGCACCACCCACATCGACTGCCTCGCCGCCTTCCAGGACGACCCCGACACCGAACTGATCGTCCTCATCGGCGAGATCGGCGGCGACGCCGAGGAACGGGCCGCGGCCTACATCCGCGAGCATGTCACCAAGCCCGTCGTCGGCTACATCGCCGGATTCACCGCCCCCGAGGGCAAGACCATGGGCCACGCCGGAGCCATCGTCTCCGGCTCCTCCGGCACCGCCCAGGCCAAGAAGGAAGCCCTGGAAGCGGTCGGAGTCCGGGTGGGCAGCACCCCGACGGAGACGGCCCGCCTGGTGGTCGCCGCGCTGGACCAGTAGGGGACGCCCCTACGGCCCTGTGCACCGCGGTGCGCGCGCCGTGCACGGGACCTTCCCGTACGTCCCCGTCCACCGGGCCCGGCGCGCGCCCATCTCCGGCGTCCTCTCCGGCGTCCTCCCGGGCCTCCGGCCCCGACGCCAGGACCAGCACCCGAGCCGCCGCCCCGCACCCCTGCACCCCCCACCCCCCTCGCCCCGCACCCTCCCGCCCCGACTGTGCACCGAGAGCGGAGTCCACCGATGGCACCCACCCCTACCCTCACCCTGAAATCCGGCACCTCCTGGACGGACGCCTGGCAGCGGTGCCTGGCCGTCGTCCCGGAGGCATTCCGGGACGACCGCGTCCTCAACCTCTGGAACGCCGGCTGGCAGCCCGACGGCCGCACCCTGCCCGCCACCACCCCCGTCGACGGCAGCCCCATCACCGGCCCGCCCCGCCTCGACCGCGCCACCGCCCAGCAAGCCGTACGCGCCTCCCTCGACCAGCACCGGGCCTGGCGCCACCTCCCGCTCGCCGAACGCCGTGCCCGGGTCGCGGCCACCCTCGACGCCCTCACCGAGCACCGCGAACTGCTCGCCCTGCTGCTGGTCTGGGAGATCGGCAAACCCTGGCGGCTGGCCACCGCGGATGTCGACCGGGCCATCGACGGTGTGCGCTGGTACGTCGACGGCATCGAACCCATGCTGGAGAACCGGGCCCCGCTGGACGGACCGGTGTCCAACATCGCCAGCTGGAACTATCCGATGAGCGTGCTCGTTCACGCCATGCTGGTCCAATCACTGGCAGGCAATGCGGTCATCGCCAAGACCCCGACCGACGGCGGCGTCGCCTGCCTCACCCTGGCCGCGGCCCTCGCCGCCCGCGAGGGCATCCCCGTCACCCTCGTCAGCGGCAGCGGAGGCGAGCTGTCCCAGGCGCTGGTGCGGGCGCCCGAGATCGGCTGCGTCTCCTTCGTCGGCGGCCGGGACACCGGCGCCGCCGTCGCCACCGCGGTCGCCGACCTCGGCAAGCGCCACATCCTCGAACAGGAGGGACTCAACACCTGGGGCATCTGGAACCACTCGGACTGGGACGCCCTCACCGCGGTCGTCCCCAAACTCTTCGACTACGGCAAACAGCGCTGCACGGCGTATCCGCGCTTCGTGGTCCAGCGCGCGCTGTTCGACGACTTCCTCGCGGCCTACCTCCCGGCGGTCCGCACCCTGAAGGTCGGGCACCCGCTCGCCGTGGCCCACCCCGACGACCCCTACCCCGACCTGGACTTCGGGCCGGTGATCAACGCGGCCAAGGCCAAGGAACTCACCGACCAGGTCGCCGAGGCCGTCGACCGGGGCGCCGTCCCGCTGCACCGCGGACGGCTGGCGGACGCCCGCTTCCTCCCCGGCCAGGACACCTCCGCCTATGTCCAGCCGGTCACCCTCCTCGGCCCCCCGCCGTCCTCGCCCCTCCACCACGCCGAGCCGTTCGGCCCGGTCGACACCATCGTCCTGGTCGACACCGAGGCGGAACTGCTGGCCGCGATGAACGCATCCAACGGCGCGCTGGTCGCCACGCTCTCCACCGACGACCGCGCGACCTACGACCGGCTCGCCCCGCAGATCCGCGCGTTCAAGGTGGGCCACGGCAGGCCCCGCTCCCGGGGCGACCGCGACGAGCTCTTCGGCGGCTTCGGCGCGTCCTGGCGCGGCGCCTTCGTCGGCGGCGACCTGTTGGTCCGCGCGGTGACCCGGGGACCGACGGGGGAGCGGCTGGCGGGGAACTTCCGGGAGTACCACTTGATGCCGTCGGCCTGATCCATCGATGTGATGCCGTCCACCCGACGCCGTACGCCCGACTCCGTCCCGCGCGATGCCGTACATCCCCCGCCGTACGCCCGACTCCGTCCCGCGCGATGGTGCCGCGCACCTGAGGTGACCGATCCCTCGCGATGAGTGACGCCTCCGACCCCGGCGCACCCCTGCCCCACAGGGGTGTCCGGGCGACGGAAAACGCAGGTGAGAGGCGCTCCGAAACCTTGGTATGGTTGTCCACGTTGCTGCGGGGAAACCCCCGCGCCAAGCGGCGGACACCTTGTCCGGGTGGCGGAATGGCAGACGCGCTAGCTTGAGGTGCTAGTGCCCTTTATCGGGCGTGGGGGTTCAAGTCCCCCCTCGGACACCAGCAGAGACCCCAGTTGACCTGGGGTTTTTCTGTTTCCCCGACTGTGGCGTGACCAACCACGTGACCAACAGCCGAGCGAGTTTCCCGGTCAGACCAGGGATGACAGGCCGAGTCGGCCCGCGCCGGACGCGGCCAGTCGCCGCGCCCCGTCCTTACGAGAGTGGCCGTACCTGGCCATGGTGTAGCCCGGCGAGTGGTGCCGGACGTTGGCGGAGACCTCGACGGGGTTCTCCCCGGCCTCCAGAGAATTGGTCACCCAACTGTGGCGCCAGTCGTGTATCCGGAAGTCGTCCGGGAGGTGCAGACGGTTACGCAGGGTGCGCCACCGTGCCGACACCTTTTCCGGGTCCTGCGGTCCGCCCGCCTCGCCCCGGTAGAGCTTGAAGCCGTCACGGGCGAACACAAGGTCATGGTCAGCCCACGCCACCCCGAGACGCTTCCGCTCCTCGTCCTGGCGCTCCTTCTGCCGCTTCAGAATGCCGATCACGGACTGATCCACGTAGATCACGGCGTTGTCGTCGCCGTCCTTGGTCAGCTTGCGCAGACGGTAGGAGTTGCCCTCTTCGACCACGACCCAGCCCAGCTCAATCGCCCCCTCGTCCCAGCGGACGAGGGACCACTTCATTCCCAGAGCCTCACTGCGCCGCACCCCGGTGGCCGCGTACACGGTCCACAGGGGTGCGTCTCTGAGGCAGTGGTGTGTCAGACCGCCGTCACAGACGCGGTTCCCGCACGCCTCCCACACTGCGGCCAGGAATCGGGCCGTCCGGCCATCGTCCAAGGTGGGGTGCTTCTGCTCCTGGGCCCGTATCTCCCGCGCGGTGGGCGGGTGCGCCACCGCTGCCGGATTGCTCGGGATCAGTTTGGGCACAGCGGCACCGAGGGCACCGGAGAGGATGTTGTGGACGTGGCGGACGCTCTTCGCCCCGAGGGGCTTGCCCTTGTTGGTCGGGCACGGAGCCGTCTCCAAGAGCCGGTACAGATCATCAAGCGTGTCGTCGGTGACCTCGCGCAGCTTCACGTCCCCGATGTGCGGCTTGATGTGAAGACGAATCTTCGTCTCGTATCCGGCCACCGTCGTTCCCTCCTTCCTGAGATTCGACAGCCACTTGTCGAGCCAGTCACCCAGCTTCATATCCGAGCGGGGGGCGAGATTCCCCGCTTCGTGGTCGCTCTGCCACTTGCGCAGCGCCCGTTCCGCCCCGGTCTTGGTCTTGTACTCGCGTCCGATCCAGGGGCGTTCCTTCCTGCCTGTCGCCGGATTGAGGTGAAGGGGCGCACGCACACCCCAGGTGTTCGGTCTGCCCGTGCGCGGGATCTCCACCGGAGTCCCCCCGAGCCCGTTACCGCGTTTTGCCACGTGAACGGATTTCCTTTCTAGTCGTTCCCCATCAGGTAATCGGTGATCTTGTCGAGGTATTCGCCCGTGGTGATCTCCCTCGCTTTGATGGTGAGTTTGCCCCCGGCCTTTCCTGGCACGGTGGTCAGCAGGTCCCGTTTCCGGGCCTCTTTGAGGTGGCCCCGGATCGTCTCGGGGCGCTTGTGGGTTAGTTCGGCCAGGTGCGCCGTGACGTTGGGTGCGGCTCGTGCGACCGCCCGGACGTACGACTCGGCGAGGAACGCCAGATAGGCGTCCGAGACGCCTTCGGTGGCCAGAAGCCACCGAAGGGCTTCGGCCTCTGTGTCCTGCGCCACCTCGTGAAGGGTGTCGGTGGGTCGGGCCGCGCGGAACTGGTCGCCTGCCTTCTTGAAGTCGATCTGCCGCAGGACCGTGGAGGACGTCCCGCCCTGGATGGAAGCGGGGTCGGCGTCCGGGTGCGGAGTGATCAGCACGCGTGTGGGGCCGCTGGCCGGGTCTGCGTCGGACGCCCATGTCAGGAGCACTCGCCAGGGTCCTACGTCCTGGGTGATCTGAATGTGTGGACTCATACCCCCACCGTAACACCCCGGGTGGTCACACCTAGGCTTGACAGCGTGGGTTGATGAACGTACTCCTGGAAGCAGGCCGGACAGCAGCGGGCGGAAACAGTCGCCCACCGGCAAGACAAGGGAGAAGCATTGACCAAGCTGATGACGCTGGACGACGTGGCCGAGTACCTGAACAAGCCCCGGTCGTGGGTGTACGGGAATTGGCAGAGAGAGAAGATCCCGTTTCGGAAGGTCGGTCAGGCGCTTCGGTGCCGACCGGGCGACCTTGAGAAGTGGCTGGACGGCCAGAACTGACGAACTGTGGTGAGTGAACGCCCCTGGGCAACCGGGGGTTTTCTGTTTCCAGCAAGAGGGGCGGAATGGCGGCAGCGGAGACGAAGCGCGTTCAATTGGTTTGCGCCTGGTGTAAGGAGGAATGGACGTTTCTCCGCCCGAAGAGCAAGCGGGGCCCGAACCCGGTGACCAACCCCGACCACCCACAATGCGGAGTGAAACGGCAGAACCAGAACCGCGCCATCCGTCGCGCGCAAGAACGTGAAGGCATTTCCTACGAAGCATGGAACCTTCACCCACCGGCCAAGGTGGACAACCTGACCGTGGAGGAAGAATCCGCCAGACGGGATGCAGTCGAACGGCCTTGGTGGCACCGCTCTCTGGAAGCGGGCCTGGACGATGGGGTCGATGGCCGTCTCTGGGACGACTGGCGGAGCAATGGCGTCACGCACGTAGACAGCACCGTCGCGTACTCGAATGACGAAGACCGGAAGACAGTCGAGAGGTGGTTTCAGGACAGCCTGGCCGTCAAGACAGGTGACTATCTGGGCCAGACAGCGACGAAGGGCCGGAAGATAGCCGTCATCGGATCTGCGCGCCCTTGGCGAGAGGCGAACCAGCCCAGGGAGCACCTGTGCACAAGAGGACCGGCAGAACGCATGGAACCGTTCGGCATGAGCGAGTGACAGACCCTGTCCGATTTTTTATATGAGTGAGGGGGCTTTCTCCTCGGAGTCAAGCTCACTGGGCGGTGAGCCTCTGACGCGGATGAGAGTCCGGGCCTGTTTGAAGTCCAGAGCACCACGAAGGTGCTCGAATGCAGCTCTGCGGATACCTGCCTGTGAGACAGCGGCTACAACACAGAGTCAGCCCCACACCCTGTGAAGTAAATGTACGGGGTAGGGGACCTGTCTTCTCTTTCGTTGTCCTGTTGTGAGGTATAGGGCCGCCCTTAAGCGGCCCTTCTCTACGATTCTTCTTTTCACACTGATTAGTTCATTAGGAGGTGTCGCTGTGAGCGACGCAGAACAGATTCCAGAGGCCCGGCCGGCCGAGCCTGCCGATGCTGTCCGGGCCGAGGTGGAACGGGAGTATTCAGGGAGGCTGACGCGGGCTGAACTCAGGGCCTATGCCGCTGAGTCCGGGATCACCGTCCCTGATGGGTATGCCGATTACCTGGACCTGTCGAAGCTGGTCGGTGAGGACGGGAAGCCGTCCGCTGAGGCCATGGGCGAGGCACTGGCGCCGTTCGGCCCCGGCCGGTCCGCGTTCCCTCATCTGGCCGGTGCACAACACAACCGGGGCGGCCTCCCCTTCTCTGAGCGCCGCTCGCTTTCCCTCGATGTCCGCAAGCGATAACTAGGAGTACCTGTATGGCTCTTGCCTACCAGCAGCCCGGAACCGTTCCTTTCATTCCCGAACTCTGGGATTCGGAACTTCTCACCGCCTTCGATCCGCTCCTGGTGTGGGCGTCGCCGCTCGTCGCCAACAACAAGTACGAGGGCGACATTCGGAAGAAGGGGGATGTCGTTCACATCAACAGCCTTCTTCGGCCGACCGTGGGTGACTACAAGTTGCCGGAGGGGATGACGGCCCAGCGGCCGGAGACCGTTGACCAGAAGCTGGTCATCACCGAGGCGAAGTACCTTCAGGTTCTCGTGGAGGATGCGGAACGGGTCCAGCTCGCCGGGACCCTGGATTCCCCGATCAACCAGCAGATGATCCGGGCCCTGGCCCGTGAAGCCGACACGTTCATGGGCGGGATCATCACCGCTGCGGCGACGGCGCTCCCGGCCGTCGTACCGGCTGCCGGAGGCATCCCTCAGAGCCTCTACAGCGCCATCCTGGACATGATGCTGGCCCTGGATGACCACGACATCCCCGTAGGCCGCTACGTGGTCGTCTCACCGCGTGTGAAGCGGTACCTGATCGAGCACCCGGCGGTAGCGAATGCCGCCGCGTACGGGGAGAGCGGCGTCACCGCCAACGGTGTCGTGGCGCGTCTTGCGGGGTTCACGATCCTGACGACCACGGCCATGCCCGCCGGGGTGGACATCGTGGCCGGGCATTCCGAATTCGCCACCTATGCGAGCCAGTTCACCGGATTCAGGGAAGGTCAGTCGGAGAAGTACCGGGCCATGTACTTGGACACGCTCCACCTATTCGGCGCCCGCGTCATCCGCTTCCCTGGCCTGGACACCAAGAAGGCTGATGGCACCTTTGACGAGACCAAGCCCACCAAGGGAATCGTGAAGGCTTCCGTCACCTGGCCCACCGCCTGATTTAGTTGCTTAGACCGGGTCCCGCCACCCTTCCGGCGGGACCCGGTTTCCGTTTGCGTTTCCTTTTCTGGAGGCTCTATGCCGAGAATGCGTGACCCGAACTCCCCTCATTCCCGTTACAAGGGTTTTGATGTCCTGCCGAACGACCACGGTTTGCCCGTGCCCGGTCTGCCCCGGGTGCGGGAATGGTCGGATGCCGAGTGCGAGCAGTGGGAACAGTGGTGGAACAGCCCGCAGGCGGCGCGGTGGGACGAGTCGTACGTGCCGACCGTGGCCGTCATGCTCGCCTACTACGGGAAGATCCTCGACGGGACCGCGACGCGTGATCACCTGACCGAGTACCGGCAGTTGGCCACTTCCCTGGGCCTGACGGCGGACGGCATGAAGCGCCTCGGGTGGGTCTTCGAGGGGGACGAGTGAGCAGGCGCGCGGCCAAGGCCGGGGCGGCTGGCAGACACGACGGCATACACCGGACCGGCCGCGAATGCCCGTGGGTCGAGCCGCAGTGCCCGGAATGCGCATGGGAGTCCGCCGCTCACATCGCGTGGCGAGCGACCGGAAACTCTAAACCGTGGGACGACGAACCGGAACACCGGTCGGAGAAGTGTTTCATGTGCTGCCAGGAAGTGAACCGCTGACATTCTTGGGGATTTGATTGGCGAACGTGATGGAAGGACGGCACCCCCGGTGGGTCCAATCCCTTTGAAATAAAGCATTACCCCCGTCATTTCTATCATTTGAGTAATGCGTCAGTTATGTGTCATTTATCGTCTCGTGATAACGCTTTGGGAGAATAGAAGTCAAGCGGGAAGCCGTTGGAGCGAGGCTCCGGTTAATCGCTGATACTTCTATTCAAACAAAGGGGTGCTGTGTCATGCGTAAAACCGTTCTCGTGCCCGTGGAAAAGGTTCTGTGCGACGCACATTTGGCGCGTGACGGAAGTGAGGCGGAAGCGGCGACGACGCTCACGCTCGGGGCGCACACGTGGGATCTGTGCCGGGAACACGACACGGTGTTCGGCCGGTACCTCACAGACGCACTCGGCACCCCGGGGGCGGTTGAGGCTGTGCCGGTTGCTGAGACTGCCCCGGAGCCGGAGCCGGAGCCGGAGCCGGAAGAGGTTCCGGTGGTCGAGTCCGCTCCTGAGCCTGCCCGGTCCGTGATGATCGCTGGTGAGGTTCCGGGCTATGAGTGGGACGACGCGCGGGAAGCGGTCCGTAATCTGGGCTATGAGGTGGTCGGCAGGGCGGACGACTCAACCGTCCTGCTGATTCTCGGGGAGGGCGGGGACCGGAACACCACCAAACTCAGGGACGCGTCCGAGCTGGGAATCCCTGTCATGGACGTCCGGGCGCCCGGACGGTTCCAGACCGCCGTCCGCAACGGCGAGTTGGTGGGAGGTGATCCGCTTCCGGAGCCTGCCCGAGCGGACCGGTCCGGCATGAGCGAGCGCGAACGCAATCACGCACTGCGCACCTGGGCCAGAGAGAACGGATACGCCGTACCCGCCAAGGGACGCATCCCCATGCACGTCCGCCAGGCCTACGAACTCACCCACCGGGACGCGCCCGAGGGAAAAGCGGCAGCGGCCTGAGTGCCGCACCCACCGTGACGGCCGCAGTCAGCGGCCGTCACCCCCGGCCCACAGACCTCAGCGTCTGGAAGAACGCCACCGGATACGGCGCGGGCAGCAGACCCAGCAGAAGCGACTACTCCCCCGGTAGCTGGGTGTCGTGGGATGCGCCCAGCGGCAGGCGCCGCACGGGAATCGTCAGCGATGACCCGTTCACCCTGGCCACCGTCAAGCGGACCGCTCAGGTCGGAGAGACCAAAGAAGCACGCTGCAAAGCCGTGGTGATCCCGGCGGACGGCGGCGAAACCCTGCCGCTGTGCCCCAGGACCAGAAGACACCCCCAAGCGGTCATCAAGGACGGCGGCCGGTGGCGCCCCGTCCACCCCCACCCCGACCAAACCAACTCCCGGAAAGCGCAGGCAGCATGAACACCCCCGTTCTCCACGGTCCCATCGGGCGCGCGGTCCGCCGCATCACCCCCCACGTGGAAGCAGACCCACTCGGCGTGTACGTGGCGGCCCTGTCGATGTGGTCGGCAGCCATCGGCGGAAGCGTGAAAGTCTCCTCTCGGGGCAGCGCACGCCCCGTACTGCTGTGGTCCGCCCTGGTCGCCGGAACGGGACGGGGCAAGGGAACCGCGCTGCGGGCGGCGCATCACATCCTGGACCGGCCCCTGGGCCGCTTCCTGGCCACCCACACCACCTCCGGCATCACCTCCGGCGCGTCCCTGGTGAATCACCTGTGGGAACAGCAGGAAGCCACCACGGAGACAGAACACGGGCGGGATGTGCGGGCGTTCGTGTGCGAGGAAGAGTGGTCGGAAGTACTCCGCCGGGTGAAGCGCGACGCGTCGTTCACGACCAAGCTGCGCACCGCGTGGGACGGGGCGACCCTGCGCAACACCACCAAGGACGACGCACAGGAAGTACGCGACCCGTCCATGGTCCTGCACTGCCACGTCACCCCCTCCGACTGGACCAAATACGTGGGTGAGTCCGAAGCGGCCGGAGGCTCGTACAACCGCATCCTCCCCTTCCTCCTCGGATCGGTCCCCCTCCTGGACGACGACCGCCTGAGCCTGCCCGAGGTGGACGGGCGCGACCTGTCCGACGCCTACGGATGGGCCACCGCCCGCCCCCGCACCATCACCCTCACCGAGGACGCCCGGCCCCTGTGGCGCATCGTCCGCCGCTACGCCCGCATCCTGGGCGAAACCCTCCCCGAAGCACAGGCCGTGTTCATCGAGCGCACCGCAGAACAGACCCTCCGGGTCGCCGCCTGCCTCGCAGCATCCGAATGCAGCGAACACATCACGGAGGAAACCCTGGCCGCCGCGTTCACCCTGGTACGCCGCTCCGTCCAGGACGCCGTCCGCATCAACCGGGGAGCCACCACCCCCAGACCGGCACGGCAACCCCTCACCCTTGAAGAGAAAGTGCGTGCCCGGATCGCCCTGCACGGCGGACGCGCCACCTCCTCCCAGGTACTCCCGTACGTCGGCGCCACCGCCGCAGAGGTCAAAGCACTCCCCGGCATCACCGTCACTGTGGAACGAGCAGGACGGACCGGCCGACCGGCCACCGTCCTCACCCTCACCGACCACGCAACCCCTCACACAGAGTCGACAGAAACAGCCCCGGACCACACGCCGGCCACCCCGCAGCATGACCGGAATCGCGCCCGGATCGTGAACCTGAACACCTACCGACCCGAAACCCGAAACACCCCCGCCCCGAACCCCGCACCCGAACGGCCAGAACCATCCACAGACCCCAACCCCTTCCGCGCACTCCTCTAACAAACCCTCGAAACAACCCCGGCCACAGAGTCGGGGTTGTTTCGTGCTGTGGAGTTACCGAGTTGGTTCACGGCCGCCGGTTCGCCAGCACGGGGATTTCTGCGATCATTTCCGGATTCAGGGACTCCCAGAGGATTCCTTGGGGCCGCTTATGAGGCGGGCACTCAATTACTCGCTCTGGAGTGACGATAAGATCGACCCGAAAGTCATGGGGAGATTCTGGGATTTCACCATCGACTACTTGCAGATCGTGCACGGTAGTCACGATGAGCACATCTCGCGCAATCAATCCTGCCTCTTGGAGTAGGGCAATCTCGATATCGGCATATCCAGCCCCTTTCCCCAATCTCGCACCCTTGGCATTAACGGCTACACTGCCGCAGACAATTAGATCAACCGGCGGCATTTCTTGCACATCCACCAGCAAAGCGTGCCGCTCCGCCGCCCGCCTTTCTGCGGCCTCTCCGGGAGTAATGGTTAGAACTTCAGGGTCCAGGAAATAGAAGGGCTTGCTTGCGGCAAGTTTTGGCGCAGCCATGTACACCCTCTTTCCTTCCTGTAGCGCCAACTCTCGTACTGGCATCTGAGCCTTGTCTGGAACGGCCTTGATGATCCGGGATTCCTGCCATGCGGGATGCTCGGAGAGGCGAAGAGCAGCGGCAGCGGAGCCAACAAATGAAGGGATTCTCCCAGTCGCGTTGGTCGAAACCGCATTCTCTCTTTCGAGTAGTCTCCACACACGCTCACGGATCTTCTGTTTTTCGCCTCGGATAGCGTCGGCGGTCACTCGGCACTTCCCTTCTCAAGCAGCGATCAGCCCGAAGAGTCGACTATTGAGGCTCTTCACATCTGAGGAATCATTCCAGTTCTGCAATTCCTTCCCCGCCTTGAAGATCAGACTTAGCCCTCCACCTCCACGGTTGCCTTCAACTACCTCAATGGCTCTGTGGACTGCGCCGACTGCTTCGTCAATCTTTCTTTGCCGGATGTGCGCCAAAGCCAGATTACCGAGAACAATCGCCTGAGACTTGGACCCCTGTCGAACTCTGTTGGCCGTTTCCTGCAAAATAGTCTCGGCCCTAGGAGCGTCACCCAGGAAGAGGAAGCATGATCCAGCTAGGCGACCGAACTGCCCTGGGGAAATCAAGGAGAATCCTGCATCATTCTCCCCTGCCCTATCAAAGAATCTTTCTGCGTCCCGGAGCGATTCTTCGCATTCGCTTCGCTGGCGAAGCATCGCGTGAGCCTCGGCGGAATGGAGCAAAGCAAGTCCAGTTAGGGCGCTGCTAGATTTTCTCACCTTGGCCGCTACTTGACGGGTTAATTGAAGCCCTTCGGGCGGATTCTTCTGTCCATAGAGGGCGATAAACGACGTGCGAAGCGTTGCGAGCCCTTCAGCGACAGGATCTCTCAATTCTCGCGCAACGCTGGCAGCTTGATCGAAATATCCGCGTGCTGTGCAGTGGTCGGTTCTGCCTGACGCGTCCCAGACCAATTGCCCCATAAGTGTGGAAGCCTCGGTCACGGCAGCCTGCAAATCGCGGATCACGGGGTGCGGTGCGCTGTGATCGAGCCATTGGACCAGCGTCCCGAGGAGACTTCCAGTTTCGGCGACCAGCACAGTAGAAGGCTCGGTTGCGTACCGTGAGTCCAGAGTTTGGATCTGCTGTCGCAACTTGGCCACGGTGACGAAATCAAGGTTTTCTGACTTCTTCTCCGAGTTCCATTCCTTGTTCTTCGAAATGTCGTCCGAAGCTGGATTAGATTCCCACGACCGCTTGGAAACTCCCAACATCTCCCCAGGGATTCCGAAGCCATCGCATACCCGCTCGATCACTTCTTGTCCGCGAATGCTGCGGACTCCTCGAATGATGTCACTCACGCGGCCACTGGTCATCTTTCCAACTGCCGAAGCAATTACCGCGTAGCTGGAACCAGTGCGCCGGTTGACGAGCCGGAAAATCTCTTGGAAGTCACGTGCCGCACAGGCCCCGCGCATGGCCTCACTATCTAACAATCCATCAGGGATCGTCAGTACGTAGCCTGTGCGACTCGCCATTCGATCGACCATGGGCGCCACCTGGTGAGAAGAAGAGTGATCTCCCCCAGGGTATCCGCGTACACCCCAGCGGGGTTCCCCAAATGGGCTTGCGGGGTTCCCCGTTCGACGTTCCCGGATGCGTTGCAGGCGGTTGAAGCTCTTGAGACGGCAGGAACCCCCGCGACGGGCGAACGTCCGGGGGCGTGGCCACCAACCACCAAGAGGTTGACGACAGTGCACAAAACTACAGCCAGCCATCCGTCAGACCACCAGTGCGCGCCTCGGGGCGGTGGGATGTGACATGAGTGCCGAACTCCCCGAGGGATGGAAGTTCTTCCAGTCGAAGCGGGGCAGCGACGAGCCCCCGCGCTGGTACGCAACGCCCCCGTACAGCGGCAGCGTGTTCGCACTGCGCGAGCGGTACGGCGCCAGCAGGTCAGACCAACCGGCATGGAATCTCGCGCACACCGTGGACGCGCCGACGTGGGAAGAGCTGTGCACCGAGGCGGCGGCGCAAGAGGTGCTGCACCGGAGCCTGGCAGAGGGGGACGCGTGACGACCCCAGCAAGGCGCGTGAACGCCCGTGCGAGCGCGCTGCCGGACCCAGAGCTGGTCAGCCTCGCGGACGGGCCCGTGAGCGGCTGGTGGACGCAGTACGGCGGTCGGCGCGACCCGGCATCCGGCGTGATCGCGTTCCCCCGCTACACGCTCCCGCCGTGCCCCTTTCCCTGCGATCGCTGCAAGGGGGGCCGCGATGCTGCTGCGGGCATCTGACATCCGCAGGCCACGACCGGGACTTGTCGACCCGAACGTCTGCCCCCTCTGCGCCGAGCTGCGCAAGGAACTCTCGTCCGTTCTGACCGCCCGCCATCGGCCAGGGCTCGTGAGAGTCCTGGAGGACATGCGGGCTCACAAGATCTACGGGCACCCGCAGGACACTCGCCCGATCGGGGAGGGGAACCCGTGCTGATCGATGTCCGCACCCCCCAGCCGGGGCCCGTGGGCCCGGACACATGCCAGATCTGCCGACAGCTTCACCAGGCACTCGCCGCTGTCGCGGGGGAAGGCAACACCCTGGGTGTACGCGTGGTTCTCGGTTCCATGGGCTATCACGCCCGTGCGGGCCACCCGAACGATCCGAACACCCAACGGCCTCTCCGGGGGTGGGGGTGACGGTCACCGAACGCATGGTCGGCCAGCGCGTCACGGACGGTCGGCGGGTCGGCATTCTCAAGGAAGTCGACCGGGCATGGACCGATCCGGCCTCTCCCCCGAACGCCCGTCGAACGGCCCCCACGGCGTTCGTGTGGCCCGAGAGCGGCGGGTGCGAGTGGACGGCGGCCCCGGACCGGCTGAACCCCGTATGAGCCACCCAGGCCCCCTGTAGCCGGTCGGAAACAGCCGCCTGCTACAGGGAAGAGAAGACCCCCGTTCATGCGTCCTTCCGTCAGGCATCGGGCGGGGGCTTCTTACGGCTCAGAGCCGGTTGGCCACGTGACCAACGCATGACCAACAGCGGACAGGAGCGGGCAGAAACAGCAGGTCAGCGCGGTGAAACCCGGCACTGCCCAAAACGGCTCTCCGGCAACGTTTCCCCAGGTCAGCTAACTAACGGACTGGTGCCCGAGTGGAGAGTTCAAGTCCCCCCTCGGACACCACCAGGGGTGTTTCACACAAACACCCAGGTCAGGTTCACACAACTCCCAGTACGGATTCGTCCGTGCTGGGAGTTGTTTCGTGTGCTCGGGGTCTTGCTCGGTGGCGGTGCTGCTCCGGGGGCCCGGAGGTTGTTGCTCGGGCTGCTTACGGCTCCTCGGACCAGAGATCGCAGTGGTGGTCCCGGTCGGGCTCGGTGACGAACTGAGGGCCGTCGGCGCGCAGGGCGAGCCGGGTCGGGGCGTCGGACTGCCGGGATGGCCAGGCGGCCTGCTCCGGCGTCGCCGGGTCGCCGGTGTGGACGAACTGTGCCCAGTAGCGGACCATCTGGTCGGCGAGTTCCTGCTGTGCCGGGGTGAGCGGGTCGAAGCCCTCGATGTCGAAGAGGTAGCGCAGTTCGAGGGTGTGTGCCGCGCCGAGCGGGAACGAGGGTTCGGGCATGTCCAGTGGAGCCGGCGCGGTGGTGTCGGCGAACTCGTACTGGTACACCGCTGATCCGGTGGTGCGCAGTGATTCGATCGTTGTCTCGGCGGAGCAGGCGAACATGGCGTCGGTGGTCAGGGCGGCGTAGGCGAGGTTCGGGTCGTCGTCGTACTCGGAGATCGGGTACGCCTGCCGGACGCGGTCCGCGATTGCCGGGTAGGTGGTGGCCAGTCGGCGCGGGTACTCCTCGTCGGTCAGCGGGGGCTGAAGGGCGCTGAAGAAGTTGCCCTCGTCGGTGTTGGTGCCGATCAGCACCGGTCGCTGGTTTCCCGCGCCGTTCGCCAGCGCTTGTGGGGGAGCCTCGGGGAGACCTGGACCGCCTGCGACCGGGCCGTTCGGTGGGTTCGCTGTCTTCTGCAGGGTGCTGACGGGGAGCCCCCGCAGGCATGCGGCGGCGTCCGCGGGATCGGCGCAGCCGGCGGCGACCGCGAACGTCTGGCTGCGCTCCGGGGTGGTGGACAGATTCGATGAACAAGGACCACTTTGGACGATCCCGGCCCGGAAGAGGTCGTCCGAGCCGGGCGCGGCCAACTGGGTGCAGACTCCGTCCCCGCCCGCGGACTCACCGCCGATGGTGACCTTCGCCGGATCGCCTCCGAATTCGGCGATGTTGTCGCGTACCCAACCCAGCGCGGCCTGCTGGTCGAGCATTCCGTAGTTCCCCGTGTTCCCGTCTGCGGCGAGTGCCGGGTCGGCCAGCCAGCCCAGCGCCCCGAGCCGGTAGTTGATCGTGACGACCACCACGTCACCCTGGGTGACCAGGCGCTGCGCGTCGTACAGATCGGCGTTGCCGATCAGGTTGCCGCCGCCGTGGATCCAGACCAGCACCGGCTTTCCGCCTGCGTCCTCGGCCGGAGGCGCCCATACGTTGGCGAACAGACAGTCCTCGCTCTGCGGGAGCGAGGAGACGAACCCCGGCAGGCTCGTCCCGCTCTGCGGGCATTGGGCTCCCGCTCGGGAGCCGTCGCGCGTGCCGTTCCAGGACGGTGCGGGCTCGGGCGGCTGCCACCGAAGCTCGCCGACCGGAGCCGCCGCGTAGGGAATTCCTTTGAACACCCGGTAGTCGGAGTGCACGGTGCCGCGAACCGAGCCGCCGGTCACCGAGACCACCGCGTCGTCATCGCCGGAATCGGAGGATTCCGTCGTGCATCCGGCGAGGGCCAGTGCGAGCACGCTGGCACCTATCAGCGTTGTGGAGCGTCGTGTCAAGGCAGAACACCACCAGTACTTGAAGAGTCCATGGGGCCGCCCTTGAGTAACCCCACACTGAAGTTGTCATGCGTCAACTTATCCGACGAGCGGGCACTTGTCGAAACTCGATCCAGTACCCCTGCGCGGGAGGCGCCTGCTTCCATGCCCGGATGAATGAGCCGTACAGCGCACTCCCGAAGACGCTTCCGCCACGCTGAGCAGGCAGGACGGGTCGACCGGACGGTGTTTCGGACGATGAAGGCAGTCCCTGGGCGATGACCGCCCGAACGTCGTGGTCGGGCGCGTAGGATCCGTGTCATGAGCGAGGTGGAGGCGCGGCGCGGCAGGCCGAGGAAGGATTGCGACCCGGCGCCCGAGGAGCGGGTTCTCGCCCAGGCGCTGCACGCGTTCGCCATCCATGGCTACGAAGGAGTCTCGGTCCGGGAGCTGAACCGCGTGCTAGGGGTGAGTCACAATCTGCTGCACAAGCGATTCGGCTCGAAGGAAGGCATCTGGTACGCGGCTGTGAGCTGGGGATTCGGCCGCGTGGCAGCCGAGCTGACCCAGGCCGACGATGTCACCGCGGACGCCGAGGTCCGTCTGAAGGCCATGATCAGAGCATTGGTGCGCTCCGCCGCGCGCAACCCTGATCTGCCGCGGCTGGTCACCAACGAGGCTGGGCAGGAGAGCGCGCGGCTCGACTACATGCTGGACACCTTCGTACGCCCGAAGCTGAGCATCGTCGTGACGCTGTACGACGAACTGGTGCAGGCCGGGCGCCTGCGCGAGGTGCCTCTGCACACCTTCTTCTACCTGATCAATTTCGGAGGAGGCGCCGCCTTCAGCAACGTCGCCCTGACACGGCGCCTCTTCGGCGATACGCCGTTCGCCGAGGACGAGATCGAGCGGCACGCGCTCGCTGTGGCCGACCTGGTCATCGACGGACTGCGCCACCCCCGGGCGTGACCGGGCGGCCGTGAGCGCATGACGAGGTCGGCGAGGCGCTGACCGCCGTCACTCCGGTGCTGCTCGGGAATCTCCCCGGGCGTCCGGGCGGGCCGCCGCTGGTGAGGGTTTTGAGGCTGGTTTCGCGGTGGCGGGTGCGTTTGCGTGGCCGAGGGAGGCCCTTGGTTCGGCTGATGTTTCTCCGGTGAGGGCGGCCCAGGGGGCGGGGAGGTGGCGTGTGGAGGCGGTTTGTTTTGATCTCGGCGTTGCCGGATTCGATGGCGGCGCGGCGTCCGTAGTCGGCGGCCCAGGTGGTGGTGCCCCAGATGCTGTGCTGGTGGGTCCAGGCCATGCCGTCGGGGCGGAGGGTGACGGTCTTGCCGCAGGCGCAGGGTGTGCCGGGTGTGCCGGGTGTGCCGGGTTGGCAGTGGCTGGTGGGGCGGGTGGGGGGAGCTGTCGAAGGGGTCGGGGGGCTGGTCCGCTCGGGGGTGGAGGACTTCCGCGTGGTGCAGGGCGAGGAGGGCGCGGTGGCGGTCGTGGGCTCGGGCGTGGGCGAGTTGGGACTGGGTGAGAGGTGAGGAGCGGCGGGGCGCGGTGGCGGCGGCCTGTTGGGTGAGGGCGGGTGCGGGGTGGGGGTGTCCGAGGTCCAGTGCGTGGGTGGCGAAGGCCCTGGTGATGATCGTGTGGGTGTGGGGGTCTTCGACTTCGGCGGCGAGGTGGGCGGCGGTGCGGTGGTAGTGCTCAGCCAAGGGATGGGCGTCGTCGTCGGCGCACATGGTGCCCAGGAGGATGGTCGCCGGCGGCGAGGAGTCAGGGGGTGACGTCGTCGGCGAGGTGTGCGGTGAGCGCGGTGCGGGCACGGCCGCCGCCGAAGGCTGCGAGGGAGGTGGCGAAGAACGCGGTCGTGCTCCGCAGTGTCTCCACTTCCGCACGGCCCACCCGGCGTCCGGTCATGGCCCCGGCGCGGCGGGCCGTGGTCCGTGAGAGCAGGTCCTCCCATTCCGGGACGGCCATCGCGGCGGGGCTGTAGACGTCCGCCCCGGGGACGGCGCCGTGGCCGGGGGCGAGTTGGCTGTGCGTGAGCTTGGCCGGACGGTGGACGGGGTCGGCCTTCCAGGATCAGTCCGGTATGCGGGCGGGGGCGCGGGTCAGACCGGCGTCGGCGGCTGCCAGGGGTCTGCCCAGGCGACGGGACGGCGCCTCCAGAAGGTAGACGGGCGCGGGCGGGCGCGGGTGGGTGCCCGAGAGCCGGTGCGTCACCGTCGAGCGATGCACGGTCAGATCGTCACCGTGTTCGGGCGGCATCAGCGACACAGCGTGGGCGAGCTGGGCCGCGGTCCGTGCCGCCTCCTCCGGCAGTTGCGCGAGTGGTGCGGTGGGCTGCTGGGAGGACACCGCTCCCCTTCGTTCTCACCCAGGAGCGGGGTGACCTGGACCCGCCGTGTTCACAAGCGCGCATAGTTGCAGCGCGTGCACCACATCCGCGCGCCGACACCCCTGCACAGAAGGGGACTTCACGGTATGTACTGGATGTGAGGTACCCGCCCGGATCGGGCGCCTACCCCCATGCCGGTGTGCCGCCGGGGCTGCCCGTGTTCACGTAGCGGTCCCCTCCCGGCGGGCACCTCCCCCCATGTCGATCTCCCCTGCAGATAGCGAGCAACACCCATGTCTCCGTCTTCCGTGCCCTGCCCGGCCACCGCCCCAGCGGTGGCGCCACCCGCCGGTCAGATGCTGGAGGCCGAGGAACTGCTGTGGCCCGCCGGGCTCGTCCTGGCCTGCCCTGCCGTACCGGTGGCCGCGAGGGCGCTCAGCTCCGCGGGCTCCGTGGGCCCCGTGGGCTCCGCGGGGTCCGTGGGCCCCGTGGCGGTCGAGGGCGCTGTCCGGCTGCTGGACGAGGGGTCGGGCAGCCGTCTCCGGGCCCGCGCCGCCCGTACCGTCGCCCGTACCGCCGCGCGTGCCGACCGGGCAGGAGAACCCGCCGGCACGAAGGGCTCTGGTGGAGTGGCCGTCGTGGTGGCGGCTCACGAGGCGAGACAGCCGCCGGTCGCGGAGGCAGCCGTGGACTCCCGGGCGCGAAGCACGGGGCCCAGGACGCTGCTGCCGGCCTTCCCGCGATCGTTCTGCGCCGGGGTGGCCGGGGTGATCAGCGTCGCCGAGGCTCTCCGTGAGCAGCGCGCTCGCGGTGGGCGGCGGGTGGCCGTCGGCACCGGTGCGCCCTGAGCACCGGCATGCAGGATGCGAGGCTTCCCCCCTTCCCCGGGCTGTCCCGGAGGCTCGTCAAAGCCCGGCGCAGTGACCGCCGGGCGGTACCGCCTCACCACCGTCACCGGCACGAACAGCTGCCAGGTACCCAGTAAGCACTCGACTGATCTGGAAGGCACGATGTCATCGCTCAATCACCGGGCCGGCAGGGCCCATCAGCCGAGTCGTCCGTACGACAGCGAGCCGGTGCCTCTCCCGTACGCCCACGGCTGGTACATGCTCGCGCCCTCGTCGGAGGTTGCCCCCGGCGCGGTGACGACCAGGCGTCTCATGGGTGAGGACGTCGTCGTCTACCGGACGCGAAGCGGCAGGATCCGGGCGACGCGCCCCCACTGCCCGCACCTGGGCGCACACCTGGGACGGGGGTGTGTCGTGGGGGAGGACATCGTCTGCGCCTTCCACTCCTTCGCCTTCACCCCCGACGGGAGTCTGTCCCGCCCTGCGCCGGGTTACGAGGCGCTGCCCCGGCACGAGCGGCTCACGCTGCTGCCCGTCCAGGAGGTCGACGGGGCCATCGTCGTGTGGAGCGGGCCCGACCGCCCGCCTGGGAGCTTCCCAGCGTGCTCACCCCTGCGCACAGCGCTCCCAGGTACACCGCATTCGAGCTGTCCACCCATCCGCAGGAGATCTGCGAGAACACCGTCGACGTGCGGCATCTGGCGCCGCTGCACCATTTCATCAACCCCAGCCTTCGCGATCCCGTCGCGGACAAGCATGTCTTCTCGCACTGGCTGTGTGCCGGGCGCCGCTATCCCCCTTTCGGTACCCGCATGACCGACGTACGGATCACGCTTCACGGACTCGGCTTCTTCAACGTGAATGTGCAGATTCCGGGCCTGGGACTGACTCTCGACGCCATGTTCTATCCCACTCCCGTGGATCCTTGGCGTGTCCGTATGTACCTGGCCAGCAGCGTCGCTTTCACTCCCCCGGCCGGAAAGCTGCCGCCTCGCATGCTGCTCCAGCTCTCCCAGGCGGCCAATCTGCTGAACCACCGCACGCTCGCCAACGATGCCGCGCGCGACTTCTTCATCTGGGACTCGAAGCGGTACACCGAACCCCCCAGCCTGGCCAAGGGGGACGGCCCCATCGGCACGTTCCGCAAGTGGGCCAAGCAGTTCTACTGATCTGTCCGGAGGAGCAGGTCAGGAACACGTGAGTTCCCGGTGGAGAAGGTCAGTTCCGGGGCGGGACGTCCCGGTTCGGGTCCGGAGGAGCCGACGGCCTTTCCACACCGGGAATTCTCGGCCCTTGCCCGGCCTGGTCCTCTCCATCACCGGTCGCTGGGCCGATGCGCACGGCTCGTGACCGGCCGCAGGAGAGAGTTCCGCCCCTGTCCGTGGGGCGGTGGCCTGACGAAAGATCCATCCCGATCCGAGGAGGAGGGCAATGTCCGCCGATATCGAGGAACCCGCCCAGAGTTTCGTGCTGCTCTCGGGTGGGCCTCCGGAACTTCCACAGGTGTACCGACTGCCACCGGACGTACCGGAAAGCAGCGAGAAGATCGCGGTGGCCTATTACGGGTGCAACGAGCATTTCGAGCGGACCGTCGAAAGCACCTTCACGGAGAAGGGGACCCTGTGCGTCTTCCGGTGGTCCTACAGCACGAAGATCGCGGAGTAGCCGGATGCGAGCCCAATGGAGGGAGCCGGCATGACTGAGAATCACCCGACCCCGAAAGTCGGTGTACTGCTGCCGCCGGACGAGAAGGACGGACTGCGCCGCTACGCCCTGGACCATCTGGTCACCTATGGGGAGACGAGCATGGCGGGTTTCGTCTACTTCTCCCGCCTCATCGACTGGCAGGGAAAGCTGAGGGAGACCGTGGCCGTGGACATGACTCCCGACTACGCGCGCGGTCTGACCGAGGGCCGTCTGATGCTGACGCAGTCCGTGTCCTGCGAGTACGTCTCGGAGATCAAGTTCGGGGAGTCGATCTCGCTGCGGGTGACCGTGCCCATGGTCAGGGGCTTCCGGATGCTGGGCGACTTCACCTTCTACCGCGGCAGCGGAGCCGGGGAGGAACTCGTCGCGCACGGCACGCAGTTGTGGGTGAACGCGGACGCGCACGGTACGCCGTCGCCCTGGCCGGCCGACATGATCACCTTCTCTCGTCTGCTGGGCGCGGACGTATCCGGGGCCACCGCCGAGTAGTCCGCCTCGTCCCCCGCCCCTGCCGGACCCTTCCACCGGACCACCCCTCACTTCCTTTCGTTACAGGAGAGATCCATGTCTGAGTTCGCGGACTCGCGCGTCGCCGTCATCGGTATCGGCTGCCGGTTTCCGGGAGGCGCCGACACCCCGGCCGCGCTGTGGCGGCTGCTGCTCGACGGCCGTGACACCGTCGGCCCGGTCCCCGCGGGGCGGTGGCCCGCCGCCGATCTGATGGCCCATCAACATCCCGATGACGCGCCCCGCTACGGGCGGGGCTGCTTCGTCGAGGGTGACATCTGGGCGTGGGAGCCGACCGCGCTGGCGGTGTCCCCGCAGGAGGGGGCCACCATCGACCCCCAGCACCGCCTCGCCATGGAGGTGGCCCGTGAGGCGGTGGAGCACGCGGGTCTCCCGCCGGACCGGATCCGCGGATCACGTACGGGTGTGTATCTGGGCCTGTACGCGCTGGACTTCCTGATGAGCCAGTCCCGTCCGGTACGGGATCACATCGACGGTCCCGCCATGCTGGGCGGCAATCCCGGCAACGCGCCGGGCCGGATCGCCTTCGCCCTGGATCTGCGGGGCCCCGCCATGGCGGTTGAGACCTTGTGCTCCTCGGGACTGGTGGCCGTGCACACCGCCGCGCGGGCTCTGGCGGCCGGGGAGTGCGACATGGCGCTGGCCGGCGCCTCCATGCTGATGACGTCCCCGGAGTCGATGCACGCGGAGGCACCGTGGCTGACCTCGCGGCAGGGCCGGTGCTTCGCCTTCGACGGGCGGGCGGACGGTTTCGTACGGGGTGAGGGCTGCGGGATGCTGCTCCTCAAGCGGCACCACGACGCTGTCGCCGCGGGGGACCGGATCCTGGCGGTGCTGCGGGGTTCGGCGGTGACCTGCGACGGACAGGCGGAACGGCTCACGGCGCCGTCCGCGCTCATGCAGGAGGCCGCCTCGCGCCTCGCCCTGGAGCGGGCCGGTGTCGATCCTGGCGAGGTGGGGCTGGTCGAGGCCCACGGGGCGGGCACCCTGACCGGCGACCCCGTCGAGTACACCGCCGTCAACTCCGTGTACGGGCGGGGGCGTGACCGGTGCGCGCTGGGGTCGATCAAGACCAACATCGGTCACACCGAGCCCGTCTCGGGGGTCGCGGGCCTGATCAAGGCGGTCTGGGCGGTGCGCACCGGGCAGGTCCCGGCGAATCTGAACTTCCGCGAGTGGAGTCCGCAGATCGCCGTCGACGCCGGTTCGCGGCTGTTCGTGCCGACCGCGACGGTGGAGTGGCCGGTGAGCGGGGGGCCGCGGCTGGCAGCGGTGGCGTCCTCGGGGCTGGCGGGCACCAACGCCCACGTCCTGGTCGAACAGGCCCCCGCGACGCGTGCGTCCGGTGCCCGGCGCCGTGCCCCCCGGAGCGGACGCGGGCGGCAGCGGCTGTTCCTGCTGTCCACGCCGTCGGCCCCGTCGCTGCCCCTGGCCGCGGCGAGGCTGGCGGACCACATCGAGCGGGAATCCCCGCCCCTGCCCGATCTGGCCCACACACTGGCCGCTCGCCGGACCCACACGAGCGAGCGGCTGGCCGTGCAGGCGGGCGACCACGCCCAGCTCACGGCCCGTCTGCGCGCCTTCGCATCCGAGGGGCAAGGACGGGGGGACAGCACCGGCACGGTAACCGGCCGGCCGGTGCTGTCCCCCGACCATCCGGGCCCGGTGTTCGTGTTCACCGGGCAGGGCTCCCAGTCCCCGGGGATGTGCCAGCAACTCCTGGACCATGACGCGGCGTTCACCGCGGCGATCGACGAGGTCGAGCCGCTGATGGCCGCGGAGGCGGGCTTCTCCGTCCGCCGCATGATCGCCCACCCCGGGGAACTGTCCGGGGACGACCGTGTCCAGCCCACCCTGTTCGCCGTCCAGTACGCGCTGGCCGCCATGTGGCGTTCTTTCGGTGTGGAGCCGGCCGCGGTGATCGGGCAGTCGCTGGGGGAGATCACCGCGAGCGTGGTCACCGGTGGGCTGAGCCTTGAGGACGGGATCCTCGTCTCGTGCCGCCGGGCCCGTCTGGCCACCCAGGTCATGGGCGGGGCCATGGCCTCGGTGGTCCTGGGGGCCGGGGACGTACGGGCCGACCTGGACGCCGCGGGCTTCGACAAGGTGGCGATCGCCGTGCTGACCGCGCCGACCACCACCGTCGTCTCCGGCGACCGCGAACAGGTCGAAGCCCTCGTCAAGACCTGGCAGGCCCGCGACATCCCGGCCGGCGTCATCCGCGTCGACTACGCCTCCCACTCCGCGCATGTCGATCCCATCCTCGACTCCATCCGCGACCAGACCAAGACCATCACCCCGCGCACCCCGGCCATCCCCCTGTACGGCACCACGTACGACGACCCGCGCCGCCCGCTGCCCTTCGACGGCGACTACTGGGCGCTGAACCTGCGCGACGCCGTCCGCTTCACCGACGCCTGCACCGCGGCCCTCCAGGACGGGCACCGCCTGTTCATCGAGTGCTCCCCCAACCCGCTGGCCGTGCGCGCGGTCCGCGAGACGGCCGCGCAAGCCCGCATCAGCGACGTCGTCACCCTGGGAAGCCTGCGCCGGGGCACCGACGATGTGGACGCGTTCCTCGCCAATGTCGCCGCCGCCCACTGCGCCGGCGCGGTCATCGACTGGCAGCGCGCCTACCCTGGCAGCCTCGTCGACGCGCCGCCCACCACCTGGCACCGCACCACGATGCGGCCCGCCGAGCCCCATGTCCTGGTCGCCCCCGGCCTGGTGGGGGCCCGCCAGCACAGCCTCCTGGGCGGGCACGTCCACGACCCCGACCGTCCCGGACGCCATCTGTGGCAGACCCCCATCAGCGCGGGCCGTATCCCCTGGCTGGCGGACCACCAGGTCGCGGGGACCCCGGTGATGGCCGGGGCCGGACTGTGCGAGATGGCACTGGCCGCCGCCGGCCAGGTCTGGGACACCGACTGGGTCACCGCCACCGGCGTGGACATCCTCAACCCGCTGATCCTGGACCCCGAACCCGTCGTCACCGTCCGCGCCGAAGAGACCGGCGACACCTTGCGGGTCGAGATCCTCACCCGCCCCGGCGACGGAACCCCGGTCGTCCACGCCCGCGCCACCCTCACCCCCAGCGACGACGCACCCGAGGACGCGGACCCCGGACACGGCCGGGACTGGCCCACCACCTCCGTCACCGGCTTCTACCAGTACGTCCGCGACCACCACCACGTCGTGCACGGACCCGCCTTCAACGCCCTGGAGAGCATCCGCGTCCACCCCCACCGCGACGAGGCCGCCGTCACCCTGCGCATCGCCGACGAAGCCCGCCACTCGGCCTGGATGATGCTGATCCACCCCGCACTCCTCGACGAAGCCGTCCAGGCGGCCATGAGTATCTGGTGCGACCACTACGACCTGGAACCCGGCCCCGCAGTCGTCGCCGGCTTCGGGAAGGTCGAGGTGTTCGGACCCACCGGCCACGCGCGCACCGCCCACCTCACCCTGACCTCCGCCGACCCGCTCGCCTGCACCGCCGACGCACTGCTGACCACCGCCGACGGCACCGTCGTCGCCCGGATCACCGGCCTACGAGTCACCAACATCACCCCGCCCGCGGAACGCTTCGCCCGCCACCTCACCCACATCACCCACACCCACACCCCGGCCCCCGACGCTCCCGCGACCAGCACCGGGACCTGGCTCGTCCTCGCCCCCGCCGAGAGCGGCACCGGCGCCGCCTTGGTCGACGCCCTCACCGCGCGGGGCGCCACCGCCGAGCCCGCCACCCCACCCCACAACCGCACACCCGCCCCGCGATGGTGGGACACGGCCGCGGACCCGCAGCCGCACCACATCGTCCTCACCATCGACACCACCGGCGGCGCCGACCCCTCCACGACAGCCCGCGACAACGTCGCCCGGCTGTGCTCCCTGATCAAGTTCACCGCCGCCCAGCCCCACCCGCCACGCCTGTGGATCACCGCGCACCACCAGGCCCCCGGCAGCCTCACCACCGCCGGTCTGCGCGGCGTCGTACGCACCGCCGCCTACGAACACCCCGAACTGGCCACCAGTCTCCTCACCACCGACACCGCCACCCCCCTGGAGGAGATCGCCCGCGAACTCCTGAGCGAGGACCCCGCCCCGCGCGAAGTCCACCTCACAGCCACCCAGCGGCTCATTGCCCGCCTCGCCCCCGCCCACCCGACTCCGGTTCGCGACATCCCCGAACCCGGCACCACACCGATCCGGCCCGACGGCTCCTACCTCCTCACCGGGGGACTGGGCGGACTGGGCCTGTTCACCCTCCAGTGGCTCGCCGGCCGCGGCGCGGGCCACGTGGTCCTCATCGGCCGCAACGCCCCCACTCCGCACGCCCGGACGGTCATCGCCGCCGCCCAGGCCGAGGGCACACAGGTCAGCATCGTCCAGGGCGACATCGCGGACCGCGCCACCACCGACCAGGCCATCGACGTGGCGACCACCGGTGAACGCCTCCTGCGAGGGGTCCTGCACGCGGCC
Organism: Streptomyces sp. NPDC004610; assembly: GCF_040609715.1. Taxonomy (NCBI): domain Bacteria; kingdom Bacillati; phylum Actinomycetota; class Actinomycetes; order Kitasatosporales; family Streptomycetaceae; genus Streptomyces; species Streptomyces sp. NPDC004610. The sequence goes on from NZ_JBEXLA010000009.1 coordinate 173,086, forward strand.
GGAGTCGTCACCGACGCCACCCTGGCCACCCTCGACGATCACATCATCGACGAGGTGTGGCGCGGCAAAGCCGAAGGAGCCTGGCACCTCCATCAGGCCACCACCGGGCACCCCCTCGACTTCTTCGCCCTCTACTCCTCCATGGCCTCACTGATCGGATCCCCCGGCCAGGCCGCCTACGCCGCCGCCAACGCCTTCCTCGACGACCTCACCGCCCACCGCGCCGCCCACCGTCTGCCCGCCACCAGCGTTAACTGGGGCGCCTGGGCCTCGGCAGGCCGTGGCCGGCACATGGCCGACCACGGCCTCACCCTCATCTCACCCACCGAAGGCACCGACGCCCTCGACCGCATCCTGGCCACCGGCCACCCCCAACTCGCCTACGCCCCACTCAGCCTCGAACGCTGGCTGTCCGACTACCCGGCCACCGCCACCAGCGCCCTGTTCGCCCACGCACTCCGGCCCATCACACCCCCGGCAGCCGAAACCAGCCTCCTCACCGCCCTCGACACCGCCGACGAGGCCACCCGGCGGGACATCCTGCGCACCCACATCACCGACACGGTCCGCACCACCCTCAAAGACCCCGCACTCCACATCACCGCCACCACCTCCCTGGTCACCCTCGGCGTCGACTCCCTGACCGCCACCCAGCTCCGCGCCCGCCTCCAACACTCCCTCGGCATCGCCATCGACCCCGCCGCCCTGTGGGCCAGCCCCACCCCCGCCGGACTCACCGACTGGATCCTCGCCCACCTGTAGCAAGCACCCCGCCCAGCCCAGCCATCGTCACCGGGCCCGGCACCACCGAACACTGCCAAATCTCCGTGCTGAGGTCCGGGCTCGGCCTGTGCTCGCAGCCCTTCGAGCAGGCCATCGACACTGGTCATTCAGATAGGTCATTCAGCTATGTGAATCACCCGCCGGCAGGAACCCCCGAGAATTCGGGGGTTCTTCGCGGTCCCGGTGCGGTATCCGCTCCAGCACACCCCCCGCGAACACGTCGTACAACGGCAGGCTCTCCAGGTGGACGTAGCCGATGTGGCAGTCGCAGGTGGTGAGGGGGCAGGGGCGGGGGCGCAGGGACGGGCGGTAGGAGCCGTCGTAGAGGTTGCCCAGGGGTGTGGGGACGAAATGGCAGCGGCGGACCGTGCCCTCGCCGTCGACGGAGATCACCGACTCGCCGGTGCGGCAGGGCAGGCCCGCGCTGGGGTGCGGGTGGCGGCTGTAGGGGAACAGGGGGTCCAGGGCGGTCCAGTCCGCCGCCTCCGGGTCGGTGTAGGTGTGGCCCTCGGCGGCGTTGATCCAGAGGTAGACCTGGGCCGGGAGGTCGGCGCGCAGGCGGCGGGCCGGTGCCAGGTGCTCGGGGAGGCCGACGACGCCGACGCTGTGGCGGACGCCCAGGCGGGCCAGCTCGTGGCACTTGGCGAGGAAGCGGTCGTACGGGGTCTGGCCGGGGTGGAAGGTGCACCACAGGGCGACGGTGTCCAGGTCCGCTTCGGCGAGCCAGTCGGTGCGGCAGCTGAGGTTGGTCTGGATCGCCACCCGCGCGATGTGCGGGAGGTGGCTCAGCTCCGTCAGGGTCCGGCGGTACCAGGAGCGGACCAGGCCCTCGCCCCAGGGGGTGAACAGGAGGGAGAGGCGGTCCTCGCGCTGGGCCGTCGCCCAGTCGGCGAATCGCTCCAGCGCGGCGCGGTCCGCGGTGAGCTGGGCGCGGCTGTCACGGCGCTTGGCGAAGGGGCAGTACGGGCAGTCGTAGTCGCAGGACGCGAGCGGGCCGCGGTACAGGATCGTCAGGTCCATCGGGGTCACCGTCATCTCACCGTCACCTCACTTCGGTTCGTACGCGGCCATGCGCGTGGTCACGGCCGCCGAGAACAGCTCCGGGCCCAGCGCGTCCGAGTGGGCCAGGCCCTCCGGGGACAGCCGCAGCCGGTCCGGTCCGGCCGTCTCGTCCAGCCAGCCCCGGTCGTGGAAACGGGCCAGTTCGGCGGGGAAGTCGTCGGCGGGGGTGGTGGTGAAGCGAGTGCGGTAGTCGGTCAGGTCCACGCCCTCGGCCTGGAGCAGGGACTGGAGGAGATGGCGGCGGCGGGACTCCTCCGGGGTCATCTCCCAGCCGTGGTCGGCGTGCGCGAAACCGGCCGTGGAGCGGGTCGTGTAGGCGTCGATGATGCCCCGGATGCGGTGCATGTCGACCGCGTAGTCGAAGGAGTAGTGCAGCGCCGAGGTGTACGAGCGGGCGCCGCAGCCCAGGCCCACCATGCCGTCCGTCTGACAGGCGTAGTCCCCGCCGCCGGTCGCCGGGGCGTCCGCGCGGCGGAACATCCGCATCGACACCTGCTCGTAGCCGTGGGCGAGGAGGTGGTCGCGGCCGTGGCGGTAGAGGCGCAGGCGGTGTGCGTCCCAGGCCGCCTCGTCGTCCGGCGTGCCGCGCCGGTGCCGGTCCAGGCCGGTGAGAGGGCGGACGTAGAGGGGGTACAGGTACAGCTCCTCCGGGCGCCAGGCGAGGGCCGCGTCCAGGGAGTGGGTCCAGGTGCGCTCGGTCTGGCCCGCTATGCCGTAGATCAGGTCGATGTTCAGCACCGGTATCGCCGCCTCGCGGATCCGGGCGAGCGCCGCCTCCACGTCCGCGCGCCGCTGCGGGCGTACGGCGGTCCGCGCCTCGGTGTCGACGAAGCTCTGCACCCCGAGGCTCAGCCGGGTCGTGCCGCGCGCGGCCAGCACCGAGAGGCGGTCGGCGGTCGCCGTGGCCGGGGACGCCTCCACCGACAGCGGGATCGCGGCCAGATCGGCGCCCAGGCCCTCCTCGGCCAGATCGCACAGCCGCTCCAGCTCGGCCGCCGTGAGGAAGGTCGGCGTGCCGCCGCCGAACGCCGCGTTGGCGAACCCCGCCGGGCCGCCGAGCGCCTCACGGGTCGCGGCGGCCTGACGCTCCAGGGCGTCCAGATAGGCCGTCGTCAGCTCGCCGGGCGCGCCGATCCGGGTGAAGAGGTTGCAGAAGCCGCAGCGCACCTCGCAGAACGGGATGTGGAAGTAGAGGGAGAGCGCGGTCTTCGGTTCCTCCGCCCAGAGGTCGCGCAAGGCCGCCCGCTCGCGGGGCAGCGGGCGGTACGCGGTCTTGTGCGGGTAGGCGTAGACGTACTGCTGGTATGGGCGGACGGCTGTGGCCGTGGTCGTGGTCGCGGCGGTGGTTGCGGTTGCGGTGGCGGCTGGGGTGGTTGGGGTGGCGGTGGTCGCGGCGGTGGCCGGGGTTGCGGTGGCGGCTGTGGTGGTCGGTGTCTCGGTGAGCGTCATCGGGCCTCGTCGACGAAGAAGTGGGCATAGGGAACGGTCCAGACGACGTCATGGCCGACGCGGTGACCGGTGTAGCCGTCCTCGCCGTACGCGGTGCCGTGGTCGGAGCAGACGATGGCGAAGCACGGGCGGCGGCTCGCCATGGCGGAGAGCAGTCGGCCCATATGGCGGTCCACGGCGGCCAGGGCCGCGGCATGGGTCTGGCGGGTGTCGCCCGTCTCGCGCGTGGCGCCGGGCAGATGGAACCAGTTGGGCTGGTGCAGCGCCGACACATTGAGGAAGAGGAACAGCCGCTGTGCGTGCGGGAGATCGGCGACGATCCGCTCCGCCCGGTTCACCTGCGCCTCGAACGACGTCGGCGAGGTCACCCCGAACTCCGGCTCCCAGTGGCTCTCCTGGAACATCCCGGGCAGCACCGAGCCCAAGGGGCCCCGCTTGTTGAAGAAGCCCACCCCGCCGATGCACACCGTGCGGTAGCCCGCCTCTGCAAGCCCGGACACCAGGTCGGGCGTGTCGTAGACGAAGGTGCCGTCCGCCGTGCTCTCGCTCCCCGCGAAACGCGCCGCGAACAGCCGTGGATGCGGACCCTGCGCGGCCGGGGTCGGCAGGAAACCGGCGAACATCGCCTGATGGGAGGCGTAGGTGAAGCTCCCGGGCGCGTGCCGCCGCTCCCAGGTGCCGCCCGGCAGATACCGCGCCAGGTGCGGCAGCCGGCCCGCCTCGGCCAGCTCCTGCGCGACGTCGTAGCGGAGGGTGTCCAGGGTGACGAACAGGATGTCGTGACGGCCCACGACGGCGTTCATGTCAGGGGATTCGGTCATGGTGGTGCTCCGCACGGTGGTTCTCGTACTGCTCGGTACCGGGGTCCCGTGGTGGTGGTACGGGGGTGGCTCCCCAGGTGGGTGCCGCGGCGAGCTGCGCCGCGTAGGTGTCCAGGCCCTCGGCGCCGCTGCCGGGCAGGCCGGTCAGCCGGGGCAGGAGGTCCCCGAAGGCGTTCACCTCGCCCACGGCGAAACGGCGCCAGCCCGTGGCGGGCAGGATGTCCACCCCGACGCACAGCGTGCCCGGGAAACACGCCGCCGCCCGCTCGGCGGTCTCCAGGACATCGGCCAGACGCCCGCCCGCCGCGCCGATGGCCTCCTCGGCCGCCGCCAGATCGCCCCGGGCGCCCCCGAGATGCAGATTCGTCATCGGGTGACGGCTGGTCCGTACGACGGCGTGGGTGGCCCGGCCCGCGATCACCACCACCCGCAGATCCGCGGCCCGCCCGCCCTGGGACGCCTTGGGCAGCCAGCGCTCGACATGGACGCCGTCCGGCACCAGGGCGTCGATCAGGGCCGCCACCTCGCTCTCCGAGGTGTAGTCCCGGACCCTGAGGGAGTTGTGGAGACGGCCGTCCGGGGTGGTCTCCACGGAGGTCGTCGCCTTGACCCGCCCGGGACCGGCCACGGACAGGGCCACCACACCGGACGCGGACGACCCGTGCGCCGGTTTCACGAACGCCCGGGACATGCCGGCCGCCCGCAGCCTCGCCCGGAGTGTGTCCCAGCCGTCCACGGGGCCCGTCAGGGCCGGGGGGACCGGGACGCCCGCCGCCGTGAGCCGGGCGTGGCAGAGCCGTTTGTCGAACAGCACCGCGACCTCCTCCGGGTCGGCCGAGGTGACCGCGCCCGCGCGGCGCGCCGTGGCCGCCACCTCCCTGAGGGCGCCGGTGAAACGCCGGTACCACAGGGCCGTGCCCTCCACCCGGGTCGGCTCCTCGGTGTCCCGCAGCAGCCGGTCCACCTCCGCGTTCTCCCCGGGCGAGTCGATACGGACGAACTCGCCGGGGGAGAAGGCGTACGGCACGCCGGTCAGTACGTCCCGCCAGGCGAGCACGCGCGGGGGCGCGTGACCGGCGGCGCGGGCGGCGTCGCGGAACAGGGTGGTACGACGGTTCTCCGGGTTGCCGATGAGGGTGAGGCGGGGTTGGGGGGCGTCGCTGGGGCGTTCGGTGTCGGTGCCTTGTCGGCCGGTGGGGGCGGAGGGCCGGGGGGTGTCCCGTTTCTTTACGGGGCCGGGGAGGCGAACCGTGTCACTCGGAGACGGCCACATAGCGCCGCTCCTCGCTCCGCCGGCCCAGGGAGCGCTGCCGGTCCGACAGGTCCACCTCGGTCCCGGCCGGGGTCAGGGCGGCCCGGATCCGGGCGGTCATGGCGTCGCTGAGGAAATGGTGGTGCAGATCCAGCCGTTTGAGGTGGGTCAGCGGCTGGCCCCGCAGCAGCGCCTCCGCCCCGGTGTCGCCGAGGGTGCCCATGGCCAGGCTCAGCGATTCCAGCTGGGCCACCACCGGCGCCGTGGCGACCGCCGCCGCGATCTCGTCCTGCACCTCGCTGTCCTCCAGGCCCAGATGGCGCAGTGCCGGGAGGCGTCCCCCGGTGAGCAGCGGTGCCAGGTCCGCCACCGTGGCATCACCACCGTAGTGGGAGATGCCCAGCCACAGGTCCAGCCGCTCCAGAGCGGGCAGATCGCTGGCGGCCACCGCGCGCACCACCGGCGCGGGCAGCCCGCCCGACTCGAACCGCAGGACCCGCAGCGCCTCGTGCCGCACCGGGCGCAGGGACAGCGGTTCCTCGCCCATGCCCTGGGAGTCGCCGCCGCGCACACCCAGCTCCTCCAGCAGCGGGAACCGCTCCAGGACAGGGGTGATGTCGGTCAGCATGAGCCAGGAGATCTCGCACTCCTCGCTGGAGACATCGGCCAGGAACAGGGCCCGCAGCGCTGGGAAGCGGTCGGCGTCGGCGAGCAACCGCTCCAGGGCGGGCCGCAGGTCCGAGTAGTCGTCGTCGTGCCACCAGGGGCCGAGGACCAGCGACCGCACCTCCTCGGTCGCCACCCGCTCGGTGAAGTACCGCCACAGGTCGGCGAAGGGTGTCTCGCCCGCGCAGTCCAGCCGCCAGGTCACCTCTCCGGCGGGCGGGAGGTGCTGGGCGGTGTCGGTGGTGGACAGGGTGAAGGTCTTCCTGCCGGGGCAGGTTTCGAGGAGATCCATGGAGGTCAGGTCGCTCCCCATCATTCCGCGACGGCGGTGAAGCGGTGGATCTCGCCGTCGTCGTCCCATTCCTCGCCCGTCTCGGACAGGTCGACCTCGACGCCGTGCGGCTCCAGCGCCGCCTGTATGCGCTGGGCCACCGGGTCGGTGATGTAGTTGTGGTTGAGGTCCAGGCCGGTCAGATGGGTGAGCGGCTGGCCGTCCAGCAGCGCGATGGCGCCCTCGTCGGTCAGCATCCCCAGCGACAGGTCAAGGGAGGTCAGCTGGGCCACGACCGGGGCCCCGGCGACGGCGACGGCGATCTCGTCCTGGATCTCGCTGTTGCGCAGGCCCAGGTGGCGCAGCGCCGGGAAACGCCCTCCGGCCAGCACCGGCGCCAGGTCGGCGACCGTCGCGTCACCGCCGTACTCGTTCACGCCGAGCCAGAGGTCGAGGTGCTCCAGCGCGGGCAGCTCACTGGCGGCGACACCGCGCACGACCTCGCCGGGCAGCCCGCCGGCTTCGAACGACAGGGCGCGCAGGGCACGGTGGGCCAGGGCGGGGAAGCGCAGTCCGCCGCCGCCGCGCACCCCGAACTCCTCCAGCAGCGGATACGCGGCGAGGACCGGCGTCACATCGGACTGCTCGATCCAGGAGATCTCCGCCTCCTCCCTCACCAGGTCGCCCAGGAACACCGCCCGCAGCCCCGTCAGCTCCTCGTGCGCGTCCACCAGGCGCCGCACGACATCGCTGGAGTCGTGGTCGTACACCTCGCCCCACGGGCCCACCACGATCGCCCGGACCCCGGCCGGGTCCACCGTGTCCAGAAAACGCTCCCAGCGGTCGCCGAACTCCTCGTCCGAGGAGTCCCCGTACGGGTCGACGGCCAGCCGCCAGGCGACCGCGCCCGCCTCCGGCAGCGCCTTCTCCTCCTTCAGGTCGGGGAAATCGAAGACCGGGAGGCCGTACAACTCGCTCAGATGCTCGACATAGGACATGGTGCTGGCCTCCTGGGACCGGACACAGTGGGTGGTCGCGAGATTTCTACCAACCCGCACTGACAATGCGCCGACCGGGAGGGCCGGTTGCCGCCCCGGCTGGCCCCCGACGACCCTGCGGAAGCGGCGAAGTGCCTGGTCAGAGCGGATTGTCAGTGCCACCCCGTAGCGTCGTGGGTGTCGGTCGGCGAGGTGCCGGCGGAGAACGGCGAACGGAGACAGGTATGTACCGGCAGGGCGACGTCCTGATCGTGCCCGTCCAGGAGGCGGCCGTGCCGCCGGGCACCGACCGGCTGCCGCAGCAGCCGAGGGACGTACGGGGCAGGCTCGTGCTGGCCCTCGGCGAGGTCACCGGCCACGCCCACGCCGTGGTCGGACCGGGCACGCTGGTCCGCGAGGCCGGTCCGTTCGGCGCCGCGTACCTCCATCTCCCGGACGGCGGCCGGGTGGTGCACGAGGAGCACGCGGCGATACCCCTCCCCAAGGGCTGGTACCGGGTGATCCGGCAGCGCGAGTACGCGCCGGGCGCGGTACGGGTGGTGGCGGACTGAGCGGGCGGCTGCGCCGGGAGGGGCGGAGGGGGAGCAGGGGGGGAGGGGGGAGCAGGGGGGAGGGGGAGTGCGGTGATGACGACGGGCGCGGGCGCGGGCACAGGCGCTGGTACGGGGATCGGGACGGGTCCGGGGACAGGTACAGATACAGGTACAGGTACAGGCATAGGCAGCGGGACGGGGACGGCACGGATGGAAGCGGCGAGGGTGGAGAACGGGATGTCGGAGCACGGGATGACGGCGGAGAACGCTGTGGCGGACGGCGGGGTGACGATGGGGACCGCGACGGCGGACGACGCGGCGACGGTGGGGAGCGCCACGCCCGATGAGGGCATGGCGGTGGGGGTTGTTACGGCCGACGGCGAGTGGGGCGAGGTGGCGTCGGAGGAGTGGAGGGACGTGACGGCCGAGTGGCGTGAGGTCGTGGCGGCGACCTGGCCCGCCGATCGCGCGGCGGCCGAGGAAGGGGTGCGGCTGGCGTACCGGCTCGCGGGGCTGGCCGAGCCGGAGGCCGTCGTCTGGGTGGGCTCGCCGCGTGAGGGCGTGCTCACCGCCGCCCGGCTGACGGCGGACGGGACGGCCGGTCCGAGCGTGCGGGACGCGGTCCGCACCCGGCCCTGGGCCGCCGCCCGGCAGCGGGTCTTCGACCGCCTCGGGCCGGCCGGCTGGGCCGAGCACTGGGCGCTGACCGGCGCCGCGCTGTGGGACGGCACGGCGCTGCTGACCGAGCGGATACGGACCGGGATCATCGAGGCCGTGGCCGGGACGGCGGTCGGCGGTGAACGGGCGGTGCGGCTCACCCTGCTGGACGCGGTGCTCGGCCAGCACGACGCCGCCTGGCTGGCCGCCTTCGACGGCCAGGAGGGCGCCGAGTCACTGGCCGGGGTCCTCGCGGTGGCCCGCGCGGCGGGCTGGTGGTGGCCGTACGAGCGGACGGCGATCGTCTGCGAGCGGCCACTGGAGCTGCACCGGGACGAGGCGGGCCGACTCGACCGGGGCGACGGCCCGGCGCTCGCCTACCCCGACGGCTTCGCCCTGCACGCGTGGCGCGGGATGCCCGTCCCCGCCGAGTTCCTCGCCGGGCTCGACGGGCTGACCCCGCACCGGATCCGCGAGGAGGAGAACGCGGAGCTGCGCCGGGTGATGCTGGAGCACTACGGCTACGAACGGTATCTGGAGGAGTCCGGCGCCGAGCCCGTGCAGCGCGACGAGGCGGGTGTGCTGTGGCGGATCGAACTGGTCGGGGACGAGCCGCTGGTGATGGTCGAGGTGGTCAACTCCACCCCCGAGCCGGACGGCACGCACAAGACGTACTGGCTGCGGGTGCCGCCGCGGATCAGGACCGCGAAGGAGGGCGTGGCCTGGACGTTCGGGCTGGAGGAGGGGGACTACACGCCGGAGCGGGAGACATGAGCCGGAGCCCGGCCCCGCCCGGGGAGGGTGGTGGCGCGGGAGCCGCCGGGGGTGTTCAGCCCACGTGCTCCGGTCGCAGCCCCAGTCCGATGAACCGGGCCGTCCAGTGCCGCAGGAACGGGAACCGCCGTACGACCCGGACGGCGAGCGGGGGCCTGCCGGACGTTCCCGCCGCCGTCGGGTACAGGTCCCTCATCAGTTGGACCTGGACGAACTGCACCGCCCGCACCGGCAGCGAGCGGCGGCGCTGGACGGCGGCCAGCTTGCGCGCGCCGGGGGTGCGCCCGGCCCTGAGGGCGGGGCCGAGCATCCGCGCGGCGGCGACCGCGTCCTGCACGGCGAGATTGATGCCGACCCCGCCCGCCGGGGACATCGCGTGCGCGGCGTCCCCGATGCACAGCAGGCCCGGCCGCCACCAGGTGCGCAGCCGGTCGACCCGTACGTTCAGGAGTTTCAGATCGTCCCAGTCGGTGATCTCCCGCTCCAGACGGTCCGCGAACGCGCCGCGCACGGACGCGATCCGCTCGCGCAGCCGCGCCAGACCCTCGGCGCGCACGGCGTCGTAGGTACCGGACGGGATGACATAGGCCGTCTGCCAGTAGTCGCCGCGGTCGATGGTGATGAGGAGATGGCCGGGGCCGGTGCGCAGAAAGCTCATGGTCTCGCCGGGCTCCCGGCTCAGCCGGAACCACAGCACATCCATCGGGGCCTCGCTCACCGACAGCGGCAGCCCGGCCGCGCGGCGCACCGCCGAGTGCCGTCCGTCGGCGGCGAGCACCAGATCGCTGTGGATCTCCAGCGGGCCGTCCTCCGTCCGGGCCAGCACCCCCAGCACCCCCAGCACCCGGCCGTCCGTCCGGACGAGGTCCGTCGCCTCGGCCGTGAGGATCAGCCGGAACGACGGCAGCTCCCGCGCCTTGCGGGCGAGGAAGTCCAGGAGGTCCCACTGCGGCATGAAGGCGATGTACCGGTACTTGCCGGGCAGCCGGGAGAAGTCGGCGAGTTCGGTGGACCCGGCCGGGGTCTCCACGGTGAGTGCGCGTACCTCGCTGTGCCGGATCCGCAGGAACTCCTCGATCAGGCCCAGCTCGTCGAGGATCTGGAGGGTGGAGGGGTGCACGGTGTCGCCGCGGAAGTCGCGCAGGAAGTCGCCGTGCTTCTCCAGCACGGTCACGTCCACGCCCTGCCGGGCGAGCAGCAGGCCCGCCATCATTCCGGCGGGGCCGCCGCCGACGACACAGCATCGGGTGGTGAGGGTCCGGGTCGGCACGGTCGTCCGCTCCTGTCGGTTGCTCGGGGCCGTCGTCCTCCTGGGGTACCCGGTGGGCCGGTCCGCGTCCACGACCCGGACGGCGCGGGGCGGAAAAGGGGAGGCCGTCCGGAGTAGCGGCTGTGCATCATGACGGTTCGCCACCGCCCGACCGGGTGAGGGCGGCGCGTTCGGCACCAGGGGGTACAGGCATGGCCACGACGGACGGGAACAACACGTCGACGCGCGCGGGGGCGGGCGAGAGTGCGGGGGCGGCCGGGACCCCGGCGCTGACCGGCGCGCTGACCGCGGCGGCGCCGAGCGCGACGGCCGAGGTCGGGAGGGTGGAGGTCGGGACGGCGGGAGTGGCGGCGGCGGAGGTGGCGGCGACCGTGGCCGGGACCGTCACGGCGAGGGCGGGGGCGGGGAAGGCCGTGGCCGGGAGGGCCGATGCGGGGGCGGGTGCGGGGGCGAGTGTGACGGAGGCTGTGGCCGGGAGGGCCGATGCGGGGGCGGCCGGGACGGCGGAGGTGGCGGCGACCGCGGCCGGGACCGCCACGGCGAGGGCGGGGGCGAGGGCGACGGCGGGGGCGAGTGTGACGGAGGCTGCGGGCGGGAGGGGCGACGCGGGGGCGGCCGGGACGGCGGAGGCGGAGCTGGGGGTCGGGCGGCACATCCTGCTTTCCGGGATCGTTGGCTCCACCGCCTACGGGCTCGCCCATCAGGACTCCGATGTCGACCGGCTCGGTCTCTTCGCCGCACCGACCGAGGAACTGCACGGTCTGCGACCGCCCCCGCAGTCGTATGTCACCACCCACCCCGACCGCACCCTGCACGAGGCGGCCAAATGGTGCCGGTTGGCCCTCGCCGGGAATCCCACGGTGATGGAACTTGTCTGGCTGCCTGATGAGTTGTACGAGGTACGGACCGAGGCGGGGGAGGAGCTGATCGGTATCCGCGCCAGCTTCCTGAGCGCCCGCCGCGTCCGGGACGCCTATCTCGGGTACGCCGTCCAGCAGTTCCGCCGGCTGGAGCGGCGCGGTGACGGCACCTTCTCCGCCGACACCCGCAAACGCACCGCCAAACACGCCCGCCATCTCAAACGGCTCTGCCACCAGGGCTATGAGCTGTACCGCACCGGGCGGCTGACGGTGCGGCTGGACGATCCGGAGCCGTTCCACCGGTTCGGTGAGCAGGTCGCCGCCGACCCGGACGCGGCGCGTCCGTTGCTGCGCCACTTCGAGGAGGCGTTCGACGCCCACCCCGGCGTCCTGCCCGCGGAGCCGGACGAGCGGGCGGCGGAGGCGTGGCTGCGGGGGGTGCGGAGACGGTTCTACGAGGTGGAGGCGGGGGTGGATTAGTGGATTAAATGGCGTGCCCGGTGCGGTCGTCGCTCCCTACACTCGGCGTGCCGACGACGAGACGAGATGAGGGGAGCCGGCCGTGCGTGACCGTACCGCTGTGGTCGTTTCCCCCTCCCGTGCCCGGTACCAGGTGATCCTGGTGTCTCCGGGCGTCCGGTGCCCGCTGCGCGGCCGGTACCGGATGCCCGTGACGAGTCACTGAGGCGACGGCACCTTTCCGACACCCCCCGCCCTCGACCTCGTCCACCGGTCCGTAGTCCCCTGCGGTCCGCTCGTCCGGGAATCGCGCCGCCCCTGTCAGGATCACCTGAAAGGCCAACGGGCCGTGCGCAACCGCCATCACGTCATCAAGGAAACCACCGGCATCGAGACCGTCCGCAACCTCGGCATCCTCGCGCATGTCGACGCCGGAAAGACCACCGTCACGGAGCGGATCCTGTTCGCGGCCGGTGTCACCCACAAGCGGGGTGAGGTCCATGACGGAACCACCGTCACCGACTTCGACCCGCAGGAGCGGGACCGTGGGATCACCATCTTCGCAGCGGCCGTGAGCTGCGCGTGGGACGGGCACCGGCTCAACCTGATCGACACACCCGGCCATGTCGACTTCGCCGACGAGGTGGAGCGGGCGCTGCGCGTGCTCGACGGCGCGGTCGCGGTGTTCGACGCGGTGGCCGGGGTGGAGCCGCAGAGCGAGTCGGTGTGGCGGCAGGCCGACCGGTACGGCGTGCCCCGGATCGCCTTCGTCAACAAGCTGGACCGCGCGGGCGCCGATCTCGACAGCGCCGTGGCCTCGATCCGCGCGCGGCTGCACCCGGCCCCGCTGGTGGTGCAGTTGCCGATCGGCGCCGAGGACGGGTTCCGGGGCGTCGTCGATCTGGTGCGCGGGCGGGCGCTGGTGTGGACCGGCGGTCGGCTCGCCGACGGGCCCGTTCCGCAGGAGCTGCGGGCGGAGGCCGGGCGGCGGCGCCGGGCGCTGGAGGAGGCGGTGGCGGAGCTGCATCCGGGCGCGCTGGACGAGTTCTGCGCCGAGGGCGTGCTCACGGACGCCACCCTGCGCACCGCCCTGCGCGACCTCACCCACAGCGGTGAGGGTGTCGTCGTGCTGTGCGGGTCGGCGTACCGCGACCGTGGGATCGAACCGCTGCTCGACGCGGTGGTGGCGTATCTGCCGTCGCCGTCGGACGTACCGCCGGTGCGGGGTACGGGCGTCGGGGAGGTGGAGGAGGAGCGTGCCGCCGATCCCGGTGCGCCGCTTGCCGCGCTGGCGTTCAAGGTGAGTGCCACGGCGACCGGGCGGCTGACCTATGTACGGCTGTACTCGGGCACGATCGGGAAGGGGGACACCGTGTGGGACGCGACGGCGGGCCGGGCGGAGCGGATCGGGCGCATCCTGCGGGTGCAGGCCGACCGGCACGAGCCGCTGGAACGGGCCGTCGCCGGGGACATCGTGGCCGTGATCGGGCTGAAGTCGGCCCGCGCGGGCAGCACGCTCTGCGCGCCGGGCGCTCCGCTGGTGCTGGAGCCTGCCGGCGTCGCCGAGCCGGTGGTGTCCGTGGCGGTGGAGGCACGCCGGTCCGCCGACACCGGACGGCTCGCCGGGGCGCTGGCGCGGCTCGCCGAGGAGGATCCGTCGCTGGTGGTCCGCACCGACCCGGAGACCGGGCAGACCCTGCTGTCCGGGATGGGGGAACTGCATCTGGAGGTGGCGGTGGAGAAGATCCGGCGGGGCGCGGGCGCGGGCGCGGGTGCGGGTGTCGGCGGCGGCACGGGTGACGGGGGGAGCGGGCGTTCCGGTGGCTTCGGGGGCGGGATCGATCTCGTCGTCGGGCGTCCCGGGGTGGCGTACCGGGAGACCGTGCGGCGGGGGGTGACCGGGCTCGTGTACCGGCATGTCAAGCAGGACGGCGGGGCCGGGCAGTTCGCGCAGATCGTGCTCGATGTGGCGCCGGGTGAGGACGGGTTCGTGTTCGAGTCGGCCGTGGTCGGAGGGCGGGTGCCGCGGGAGTTCGTCCGGGCGGTCGAGGCGGGCTGCCGGGACGCGTTGGCCGAGGGGCCGCTCGGTGGGCACCCGGTGACGGGGCTGCGGGTCATCCTCACGGATGGGGCGACGCATGTGAAGGACTCTTCGGAGGCCGCGTTCCGGACGGCGGGGCGGTTCGCTCTGCGGGAGGCGTTGCGGGGGTGTGCGATGGCCTTGCTGGAGCCGGTTGTCGAGGTTGAGGTGACCTTGCCGGGTGACTCCGTCGGGGGGACTGACTCCGTCGGGGGTGCGCGGACCGACTCCGTCGGGAGTGCCCCGGGTGGTGATTACGTCGGTGCCGTGCTCGGGGATCTCGGGGCGCGGCGGGCCCGGGTGTCCGGGACCGAGGTGCGGGCCGGGGTGACCGTGGTCCGGGCGGTGGTGCCGTTGGCGGAGCTGTTCGGGTATGCGACGCGGTTGCGGGGGCGTACGCGGGGTCGGGGGACGTTTGTGAGTCGGCCGGTGGGCTATGCGGAAGTGGGGAGTGGGGTGGCCGTGGGGTAGTTGACAGGTGAGCCTGTGGCTCGTTGAGGGGTGACGGCGGTCGGGTTCTGGTGGGGTCCGGCCGTCGTCGTCTGCGGGTGCGTGGGGGCTGGTCGCGCAGTTCCCCGCGCCCCTGGCGGCGTTGCAGTCCCCGGCGATGCCTCCGCGTCCCTGGCGGCGACGCAGTCCCCGGCGATCCCCTCCGGCCCCTCAGGCAGCCCTCGCACCCCCGGCGATCCCCTCCGCGCCCCTGGCGGCGTTGCAGTCCCCGGCGATGCCTCCGCGTCCCTGGCGGCGACGCAGTCCCCGGCGATCCCCTCCACCCCCTCCACCCCCTCAGGCCCTCACACCCCCAGCGATCCCCCCGCCCCCGGAGGCCGTGACACCCCCGGCGATCCCCCCGCGCCCCCGAGGCGGGAACACCCCCGGCGATCCCCCCGCCCCCCTCAGGCCCTCACCCCCCCCGCGATCCCCCCGCCCCCCCCGAGGCCGGAACACCCCCGATCCCCCCCACCCCACCTCTCAGCCCCCCAAAAAACGCCCCCCGCCCCCCGTCCAATCCCTTGACGCCGACCGCTTCACCGGTTTAACTCACGTCCTAAATTAAGCCATGATGGCCTCCCGAAGGGACCCCCTGCATGCGCAGCATCCGAGCCGCGGCCGTAGGCGCCGTCACCATGTCACTCGCGCTTGCCGCCTCGGCCTGTGGGGGTGGGTCCTCGACCGATGGCGGGGGGTCCAACGACTCCCCGAAGACCCTCACCTACTGGGCCTCGAACCAGGGCGCCAGCATCGAGGTCGACAAGGACGTGCTCCAGCCCGAGCTGGACAAGTTCGAGGAGCAGACCGGCATCAAGGTCGAGCTGGAGGTCGTCCCCTGGTCGGATCTGCTGAACCGGATCCTCACCGCCACCACCTCCGGTCAGGGCCCGGACGTGCTGAACATCGGCAACACCTGGAGCGCCTCCCTCCAGGCGACCGGCGCGCTGCTGCCCTGGGACCAGGCCACCTTGGACAAGATCGGCGGCAAGGACCGCTTCGTGGACTCCGCGCTCGGCTCCACCGGTGCCGAGGGCCAGGACCCGGCCGCCGTGCCGCTGTACTCGATGGCGTACGCGCTCTACTACAACAAGCAACTGTTCGCGGACGCCGGGATCACCGAGCCGCCCACCACCTGGGACGAGCTGGTCGCCGACGGCAAGAAGCTCAGCGGGGACGGGAAATGGGGCCTCGCCGTCGAGGGCTCCAACCCTTCCGAGAACATCCACCACGCCGTCGTCTTCGTGAAACAGCACGGCGCCGACTTCTTCACCGCCGACGGCAAGCCCGACTTCACCTCCGACGCCGCCGTCACCGGCGTCAAGCAGTTCGTCGACCTGATGGCCAAGGACGAGATCGTCGCCCCCGGCAACGCCGAGTACGCGCAGAACCAGTCCGTCAGCGACTTCGCCAAGGGCAAGACGGCCATGCTGCTCTGGCAGTCCGCCTCGGCCAACCTGAAGTCGCAGGGGATGAGCGAGGAGGACTACGGGGTCGCCCCCGTGCCCGTCCAGACCGGGACCCCCGGTACCGGGACCGGCGTCAACTCCATGGTCATGGGCATCAACCTGGCCGTCTTCAAGAACAGCGACAACCTCGACGGCGCCACCGAGTTCGTGAAGTTCATGACCAGCGACGCCGAGCAGAAGATCCTCAACACCGCCTACAGCTCCATCCCGCCGGTCAAGGGCGCCCAGGCCGACGCCGCCTTCTCCACCGACGCCAACGCGGTCCTCAAGGACACCCTCGCGGGCAGCGCCGTCGCCGCGCCGCAGGTGCCCGACGAGTCCCAGTTCGAGACCGCCGTCGGCACCGCCATCAAGGATCTGTTCGCCGATGCCGCCGCCGGGCGCCCGGTGACCGAGGACTCGGTGAAGGCGGCGCTGGAGAAGGCCCAGCAGCAGATGCCGACGGCGTGAGCGCAAACCACGTGACCACCACCACTGCCTCGGCCCAGGCAGGGGAGAGCGCGGTGCGCGAGTCCCCGCCCGGAACGGCGCCCCGCCCGCGCCGCTCCGGGCGGCTCAGGCGCGTCTGTCTGCCGTATCTCCTGCTGCTGCCCGCGCTGCTGCTGGAACTGCTGGTCCATCTGGTGCCGATGGTCATCGGCATCGTGATGAGCTTCAAGGAACTCACCCAGTTCTACATCCGCGACTGGGGCACGGCCCCCTGGACCGCCCTCGACAACTACGCGATGTCGGTGGACTTCGACGCCCCCGTCGGCGAGGCCCTGCTCCGCTCCTTCCTCACCACCTGCCTCTTCACCGTGCTGTCGGTCGGCCTGTGCTGGCTGATCGGCACCGCCGCCGCCGTCTTCATGCAGGACACCTTCCGCGGCCGGGGCCTGCTGCGCGCCCTGTTCCTGGTGCCCTACGCGCTGCCCGTCTACGCGGCCGTCATCACCTGGGTGTTCATGTTCCAGCACGACAACGGGCTGGTGAACCATGTCCTGCACGACCAGCTCGGCATCACCGACGAGCCGTCCTTCTGGCTGATCGGCGACAACAGCTTCTACGCCCTGCTGACCGTCTCGGTGTGGAAGGGCTGGCCGTTCGCGTTCCTGATCGTGATGGCCGGGCTCCAGAACATCCCGCGCGATCTGTACGAGGCCGCAGCCCTCGACGGCGCCGGGCTGTGGCAGCAGATCCGCCGGATCACCCTGCCCTCGCTGCGCCCGGTCAACCAGGTGCTGGTGCTGGTGCTGTTCCTGTGGACGTTCAACGATTTCAACACGCCCTATGTGATGTTCGGCAAGTCCGCGCCGGAGGCCGCCGACCTCATCTCCGTCCACATCTACCAGGCGTCCTTCGTCACCTGGAACTTCGGCACCGGCTCCGCCATGTCCGTACTGCTGCTGCTCTTCCTGCTGCTGGTGACCGGCGTCCATCTGTGGCTCACCTCGCGTGGACGGAGGAACACCGCCGATGTCTGACACACCCGGCAACGCCCTGGCGACCCGGAGCCGCTCCCCGAGGGCGGCCCCGCCCCGCTCCCCGATGGCCCCGCCCCGCTCCTTCCTCTGGTCCCGGCGGATCTTCCTCACCCTGCTCACCGGCTTCGTGCTGCTGCCCGTCTATGTGATGGTCTCCAGCTCGCTCAAGCCGCTCGCCGATGTCACCGGACAGTTCCGCTGGCTGCCCAGCGGGCTGACCGTCCGCCCGTACATCGACATCTGGTCGACCGTGCCGCTCGCCCGGTACTTCCTGAACTCCCTCATCGTGGCGGGCGCGGCGACCGTCTGCTCGGTCGTCATCGCGGTGTTCGCCGCCTACGCCGTCAGCCGCTACCGCTTCCGCGGCAAGCGGATCTTCACGGTCACCGTGCTGTCCACCCAGATGTTCCCCGGCATCCTCTTCCTCCTCCCGCTCTTCCTGATCTACGTCAATATCGGCAACGCCACCGGGATCGCCCTGTTCGGCTCGCGCGGCGGGCTGATCCTGACGTATCTCACCTTCTCGCTGCCGTTCTCGATCTGGATGCTCATCGGGTACTTCGACTCGGTGCCCCGCGATCTGGACGAGGCGGCCCTCGTGGACGGCTGCGGGCCGCTCGGCGCGCTGTTCCGGGTCGTCGTCCCGGCCGCCGTGCCCGGCATCGTCGCGGTCGCCGTCTACGCCTTCATGACCGCCTGGGGCGAAGTGCTGTTCGCCTCGGTCATGACCAACGACACCACCCGCACCCTGGCCGTCGGCCTCCAGGGCTACTCCACCCTCAACGACGTCTACTGGAATCAGATCATGGCCGCGTCGCTGGTCGTGAGCGTGCCCGTGGTCGCCGGATTCCTGCTTCTCCAGCGCTATCTCGTCACCGGTCTGACGGCGGGGGCCGTCAAGTGACCGACACTCCCGAAGGGACTTCCGTGTCCGAACGTTTCGACCGCATCGACCTCGCCGCCCTCCCGCACGACTTCCTGTGGGGCACGGCCACATCGGCGTACCAGATCGAGGGGGCCGTGGCGGAGGACGGCAGGTCGCCGTCGATCTGGGACACCTTCTCGCACACCCCGGGGAAGATCGACAACGACGACCACGGTGATGTCGCCGCCGACCACTACCACCGCTGGCGCGAGGACATCGACCTGATGCGACGGCTCGGCACCAACGCCTACCGGCTGTCCCTCGCCTGGCCCCGGGTGGTGCCCGGCGGCGACGGCCCGGTGGGCGCCAAGGGCCTCGCCTTCTACGACGAGCTGATCGACGGGCTGCTCGCCGCCGGGATCACCCCCTCCGTCACCCTCTACCACTGGGATCTGCCGCAGGTGCTCCAGGACCGCGGCGGCTGGCCCGAGCGCGCCACCGCCGAGCACTTCGCCGCGTACGCCTCCGCCGTCGCCGAGCGGCTCGGGGACCGGGTCACCCACTGGACCACCCTCAACGAGCCTCTCTGCTCCGCCTGGATCGGCCATCTGGAGGGCAAGATGGCCCCCGGCTGGACCGATCTCACCGCCGCCGTCCGCGCCTCCTTCCACCTTCTCCTCGGCCACGGCCTCGCCGCCCAGGCCATCCGCGCGGCCGTGCCCGGCGCCCAGGTCGGCATCGTCAACAACCTCTCCACCGTCCTGCCCGCCTCCGACCGCGCCGAGGACCTCGCCGCCGCCCGCCGTATGGACGGCCACACCAACCGCTGGTGGCTCGACCCGGTGCACGGCCGCGGCTTCCCGGCCGACATGCGCGAGGTCTACGGCGTCGACCTGCCCGAACGCCCCGGCGACCTGGAGACCATCGCCCAGCCGCTGGACTGGCTGGGCCTGAACTACTACTTCCCGCAGACCGTCGCCGACGACCCCGCCGCCCCCGCCCCCCAGGTCGACACCGTCCGCCGCGGCGGCGTCCCGCGCACCGGCATGGACTGGGAGGTCGACGCGGGCGGCATCGAGACACTGCTGCTCCGCCTCACCGAGGAGTACGGCGCCCGCAGGCTGTACGTCACCGAGAACGGCTCGGCCTACCCGGACGTGATCCGCCCCGACGGCACCATCGACGACCCCGAGCGCCAGGAGTACCTGGTCCAGCATCTCGCCGCCTGCGCCTCCGCCGCCCGCAAGGGCGCCCCGCTGGCCGGCTACTTCGCCTGGTCGCTGCTCGACAACTTCGAGTGGGCCTACGGCTACGACAAGCGCTTCGGCCTGGTCCATGTCGACTACGCCACCCAGCGCCGCACGATCAAGGGTTCCGGCCACCGCTACGCCGACCTCATCCGCGCCCACCGGGGCCGGGCGGCCGAGGCGGCGTAGACCCTCCGGGCCGCACCGGTCCCTCGCCGGTTCCCCATCGATTCCCCATCGGTTCCCCGCCGGGGGCGAGACCCCTGATGGCCGGTCGACCGACGCGCGCAGAGCAGGCCGGGCGCCCCACCGCCCGGCTCGGCTCCCTCCCCTGATGCCGGCCCCTGATGGCCGTCGCTTGATACCGGCCCTTGATGCCAGCCCCCTGATCAGCCCATTTACCCTGTTGCGTACGATGTGCAGGTGTGTGAGTTCATCATCAGGACGGCAAGGCCGCAGGACGTGGACGGGGCGCGGGCGGTCATGCTCGACACCGTCTACCGCGACTTCGGCTCCGGATACGTGCCCCGCTGGCACGCCGACATCATCGACCCGGCCGCCGCCTACCTCGCCCCCGACCGCCACACCCTCCTCGTCGCGCTGGACGCCGACGGCGAGGTGATCGGCACCGGGGCGCTGGACTCGCGCGGCCCCCTGCACCCGCCCAACCCGGCACACCTCGCCGCGCGCTACCCGTCCGGCCCGACCGCGCAACTGCGCCGGATCTACGTCCGCCCCGGGCACCGGCGGCGCGGGATCGCCCGTCGGCTGGTCACCGCCCTGCTGGAGTTCGCGGCCGGACACGGCTACCGGGCGGTGTATCTGCACACCGACCCGGCCGTACCCGGCGCCGAGGCGTTCTGGCGCTCGCTCGGCCGGGCCGTGCACGACGAACGGGACGATCCCGGCGGCGGACAGGGCATCATCCACTTCGAGATACCGATCGGCCGGTAGCCACCACCATGCGTTCCCCTTTCTCCTCCGTTCCTCCGTTCCGCCCCCGGCTGCTCGCCCCGCTGCTGATCACCCCCCTGCTGGCCGGCTGCTTCTCCGCAGGCCCCGGTGAGGACACCACCGGCGACCGCGCCGACGGCTCCCGGCTGCGGATCGCCCTCGCCTTCCCGCCCGCCGAGCAGCTCTCCCCGTACGGCGCCGACGCCACCATCCTCAGCCGCCTCGGTGTCACCGAGGGACTGACCGCGCTGGACGCCGACGGCACCGCCGTCCCCGCGCTGGCCACCGGCTGGACCCGGGAGAACGACCGCACCTGGGAGTTCACCCTGCGTGAGGCCGTCTTCCAGGACGGCGGCGAGGTCACCCCGGCCGCCGTCGCCGCCGCCCTCGGCCACGCCGCCCGGGCCGAGCCGCGGCCCGCCGCCCTGACCGGCGTCACCCTCACCGCCACCGCCCGGGGCGACCGCGCGGTACGGATCACCACCGGCGCCCCCGACCCCGTCCTCCCGCTGCGGCTGGCCAGCCCCAACCTCGGGATCCTGTCGGCGAAGGCGTACTCCGGCGACACCGGCGACCCGGTCGATCCCGTCGGCACCGCCACCGGACCCTTCGAGCTGACCGAGGTGTCCGGCGCCACCTCCGCCACCCTGCGCCGCAACGACGACCACTGGGGCGACCCCGCCCGCGCCGCCGGGATCGACGTCCGCTTCATCGCCGACGGCACCGCCCGCGCCGCCGCCCTGCGCACCGGGCAGGTCGACATCGCCGAGGCGATCCCGGTCGCCCAGGCCGCCACCCTGGACGAGGGGACGGTCCGCGAGACCGCCACCACCCGCACCACCAACCTGCTCCTCAACAGCACCACCGGCGCCTTCCGCGACCCGGGCCTGCGGGCCGCCGCCCGCGCCGCCGTCGACACCGCCGCCCTCACCGACGGTGTCTACGAGGGCCACGCCGACCCCGGCGCCGGGGTCTACGGGCCCGCCGTCAGCTGGGCGGGGGAGCGGCGGCAGCAGCCGACCGGACGGGCCGACGCCAAGGACCCGGACGGCACTGCCATCACCCTGGCCACCTACGACAACCGGCCCGAGCTGCCCGAGGCCGCCCAGGTCCTCAAGCAGCAGCTGGAGGAGGCCGGGTTCCGGGTCACCCTCGATGTGCGCGAGTACTCACGCATCGAGAGCGACGCCCTCGCCGGGAAGTTCGACGCGTTCGTCCTCGCCCGCAACAGCCTGGTCGACACCGGCGACCCGGTCGCCATCCTCGCCTCCGACTACTCCTGCGACGGCGGCTACAACCTCGCCCACCTCTGCGACCGGGGCGTGGATCAGGCCATCGCCGAGGCCGAGGGCATCGCCGACACCGAGCGGCGCCGGGACGCCACCATGACCGCCGAGGCCCGCCTCATGGCCACCGACGCCGTGATCCCCCTCGTCCACCAGCGGATCATCACCGGCGTCGGCGAGAGCGTGCGCGAGGTCCGCCTCGACCCCTACGAGCGCACCCTCGTCACCCCCGCCACCCGGCGCTGACGGGCCCACCCATGCGACCTACGGCCGGCCCGCTGCTCTGGCGTGCCCTGCTCGCCGCGCTGCTGCTCGCCCTGGTCGGCCTGCTGCCCTGGCTCGCCCGCACCGACCCCGCCCGCACGGTGCTCCGGGCGCGCGCCGCCGACCGCGACCCCACCCCGGAGGCGCTCGCCGCCGTCCGGGCGGAACTGGGACTGGACCGGGGCCCGCTGCGGCTGCTCGGCGACTGGCTCACCGGCCTGCCGCGCGGCGACGCCGGACGCTCCTGGATCTCCGGCACCGAGGTCGCCCCGGCCGTCCTCCAGGCGCTCGGCGTCTCCCTGCTGCTGACCGCCGTCGCCCTCGCCGTCGCCGCGCTCACCGCCGCCCTGGTCTGCGCCCGCACCCTGCGCACCGGCGGCCGGGGCGGGCGCGGCGGCAGCGGATCGGCGGTGCTCGCCGCGCTGCCCGAGTTCCTCACCGCGTCCGTGCTGGCCACCGTCGTCGGCGTCCAGCTCGGCTGGCTCCCCGCCCTCGGCTGGTACGGCCCCCAGTACACCCTGCTGCCCGGCCTCGCCCTCGGACTGTCCGCCGGGGCGGTCCTCGGCCGGCTGCTGGACGATCTGCTGCCCGGCGCCTTCGCCGAACCCTGGGCGCAGGCCGCCGCCGCCCGGGGCATACCGGCGCGGCGCATCGCCCGCCAGGCGGTCCGCCGCACCCTGCCCGCGCTGCTGCCCAACGCCGGACTGTTCGTCGTCGGCCTCACCGGCGGCGCGGTCGCCGTGGAGCAGATCTTCGACATCCCCGGTCTCGGCCGGACGACCCTCCAGGCGGCGCTGGCCCAGGACCTCCCGGTGCTCCAGGCAGGCACCCTCGCCCTGGTCCTGCTCGCCGCCTGCGCCACCGGCGCCGCCCACCTGCTGGCCCGCCTGCTGACCGGGCCCGCCCTGGCCGACGGCGCCCTGCCCACCCTGCACCGCCGCCCGCCCGAGCCCCGGACCGTCCTGCCCTGGGTGCTCGCCGCCACGCTGCTCACCGTCATCGCCGCCGGGCTGCCCCGCGACCCCCTCGCCCTCGACACCGGACAGCGGCTGCGGCCCCCCTCCTGGTCCCACCCGTTCGGCACCGACGCCCTCGGCCGCGATCTGCTCGCCCGGGTCGCCCACGGCGCCCTCGACACCCTGCTGCTCGCCCTCGCCCTCACCGCCGCCAGCCTGGTCGCCGGGGTCGTCCTCGGGCTGCTGCCCCGGCTGTCCGGCCCGGTCGCCGACACCGTCAACGCCGTACCGCCCGTCCTCGGCGCCCTCCTCGTCACCGCGCTCGCCGGGCGCGGCCCCGGCACCCCCGCCCTCGCCGTGGCCGCCGTCGCCTGGGCGCCGCTGGCCACCCACACCGCCGCCCTGCTCGCCCAGGAGCGCGCCGCCCTGCATCTCACCGCCACCCGCGCCCTCGGCGCCGGACCCTGGTACCTGCTCCGGCACGAACTGCTCCCCGCGATCGTCCCGCCGGTCACCCGCCACGCCCTGCTCCGCCTCCCCGGTATCGCCCTCACCCTCGCCTCCCTCGCCTTCCTCGGCCTCGGCGCCCAGCCGCCGAACCCCGAATGGGGCCTGCTCCTCGCCGAGAACCAGCCCTACGCCGAGCGCGCCCCCTGGGCCGTCCTCGCCCCCGCCGCCGTCCTCGCCCTGCTCGGCGCCCTCGCGGTGAGCACGGCGGGCGGCGTACGACGGCCCCGGCGCCGGACACGATGAGCGGGAGAGCCCGGCCCGCACCCCTGTCTCCCCTCCTGCGGCTGCTGATCCTCACCCAGCTCGCCTTCAACCTCGGCTTCTTCGCCGTGCTGCCGTTCCTCGCCGCGCATCTCGGCGGGGCGGTCGGGATGGCGGGCTGGCTGGTGGGGCTGGTCCTCGGGCTGCGCACCTTCAGCCAGCAGGGACTGTTCGTGGTCGGCGGCGCGCTCGCCTGGCTGGGGTTCGCCGAACGGACCTGGGCGGTGATCGGCGCGGTACTGCTGACCGGGTTCGCCGCCGCGCTGTTCTCCCCGGCCGTCGAGTCCGAGGTGACCCGGCAGGCGGTGCGATGGGAGACGGCCGGGCACGGCCCCCGCACCCGGGTGCTCGCGCTGTTCACGGTCGCCGGGCAGGCGGGCGCGTTCATCGGGCCGCTGCTGGGCGCGCTGCTGCTCGGGGTCGGCTTCCGCACGGTCTGTCTCGCCGGGGCGGGGGTGTTCGTGCTGGTGCTGGCGGGACATCTGTGGCTGCTGCCGCAGCGCGTCCCCGGCCGGGAACCGGTCCGCCCGCGCGGCGGTACGGGCACGCTGCTGCGCAACCGGCGCTTCCTCGCCCTGTGCTGTGCCTACGGGGCCTGTCTGCTCGCCTACAACCAGCTGTATCTGGCGCTGCCCGCCGAGGTGGAGCGGGCCGCCGGTTCCCAGCAGCCGCTGGCCTGGCTGTTCGCGCTGTTCTCGCTGCTGGTGGTGGCCGCGCAGCTGCCGGTGACCCGGTGGGCGGGGGAGCGGCTCGCGCCGCGCGCGGCGATGGCGGCGGGGCTGGCGCTGATCGCGGCCGGGTTCGCGGTGGTCGCCCTCGCGCGGCCCGCCGGGTGGACCGGGGTGGCGGGGCTGCTGCCCGGCGCCGGGTTCGTGGTGCTGCTGACCCTCGGCCAGATGCTGGTCGTGCCCGCCGCCCGGGGGTGCGTCCCCGACCTCGCCGAGGACGGGCGGCTGGGGCTCTACACCGGGGCGCTGTCCTCGGTGTCCGGGCTGATCGTGCTGGCCGGGAGCGCGGTCACCGGGCTGCTCCTGGACGCGGGACTGCCGGTGGCGGTGCCGTGGCTGGCACTGGCGGCGGTGCCGCTGGGGGCGGTGCTGGTGCTGCCGCGCGGGGGGCGGCCCGCGGAGCGGAACTGACAGCTCGTCAGCCCGCTAGTCCGTCAGCCGGCTAGTCCGTCAGCCCGTCAGTCCGTGAGGCCATCAGCCCGTAAGCCCGTAAGCCCGTAAGCCTGTCAGCCTGTCAGCCCGTGAGCCCATCAGCCCGTCAGTCCGTGAGGCCATCAGCCCGCCACCGGCTCCAGTACCACCCGACCTTCCTCCCGCATCACCCGTCCCTCCTCCCGCATCACCCGTCCCTCCTCCCGCATCACCCGTCCCTCCTCCCGCAGCACCCGTCCCTCCTCCACCGCGACCCGCACCGCCACCGGCGTCACGCGCCGGGTCCGCCGGGACGTCCGCCAGAGCCAGCGCACATCCCGTCCGAACGACCACACCAGCAGCGCCAGGGCCAGGCCCACGACCACCGCGTTCGCCGCGTGCGGCAGCACCCCCGCGCCCGCGACCAGCAGCAGCACCCCTTGCAGCGCGGCCACCGTCTTGCGGGCCGTGCTCGGCGGCAGCGGCGCGGTCAGCCACGGCCACAGCCGGGCGGCGGCGACGAACACGTACCGCATCCCGCCGATCAGGAGCACCCATGGACCCAGTGACATCGCGACATACACGCTCAGCACCAGGATCAGGAACGCGTCCACCTCCATGTCGAAGCGGGCGCCCAGCGCCGAGGAGGTGCCGGTGCGGCGGGCCACCTTGCCGTCGACCCCGTCCAGGATCAGCGCGACCGCCGTCAGACCGACGAGCAGGGTGACCGGCGGCGCCGACCGGAACGAGTCCGCGACCAGCGCCGTCACCCCGCCGACCAGGGTGGCACGGCCCAGGGTGACCCGGTTGGCCGGACCGAACCGGCTCAGCCGCGAGCGGCGCAGCGCCACCGACAGCACCGCCCACAGGGCGACCGCGAAGACCAGCCCGCTCAGCCAGCCCACCGGACCCAGCCCGATCGCCGTGCCGAGCAGCGCCAGCAACAGCAGCTGCGCCCCCGCGCCGACCGCGGGTTCCTGGAAAACCGGCCGGGTCCTGGGACAGGTCCTGGCTCCAAGGGCGTTGTTCAGGGCCACCGCGCATCCTCCGGCCGTGTGACAGAGTCGTTCGTCGCCGCGTACTGTGCGCGGCCTGTGCACACCAGGTACGTGAACAGCTTCCCGATGGTTCAGGGGGATCCGGATGAACCGCTCCGCGCACGCGTTCTGGCTCGCCCGGCCGGGTGAGGGCGAGATCCGCCAGGTCACCCTCCCGGAGCCGGGCCCCGGCGAGGTCGTGGTCCGCGCCCGCTACTCCGGGATCAGCCGCGGCACCGAGACCCTCGTCTTCCGCGGCGGCGTCCCCGCCAACCAGCGCACCACCATGCGCGCCCCCTTCCAGGAGGGCGACTTCCCGGCCCCGGTCAAGTACGGCTACCTCAGCGTCGGCACGGTCGAGGAGGGCCCGGACACCCTGGTCGGCCGGACCGTCTTCTGCCTCTACCCGCACCAGACGCGCTACGTCGTCCCCGCCGCCGCCGTCACCCCCGTACCGGAGTCGGTGCCCGCCGCGCGGGCCGTGCTCGCCGGGACCGTGGAGACCGCGGTGAACGCGCTGTGGGACGCGGCGCCGCTGATCGGCGACCGGATCACGGTGGTCGGCGGCGGCATGGTCGGCTGCTCGGTGGCCGCCCTGCTGGCCCGCTTCCCCGGCGTCCACGTGCAGCTCGTCGACGCCGACCCGGCGCGCGCGGCCACCGCCGCCGCCCTCGGCGTGGAGTTCGCCGCCTCCGAGGACGCCCTCGGCGACCGCGATCTCGTCGTCCACGCCAGCGCCACCGAGCAGGGACTGACCCGCGCGCTCGAACTCCTCGCCCCCGAGGGCACCGTCCTCGAACTGAGCTGGTACGGCGACCGCCGGGTGAGTCTGCCGCTCGGCGAAGCCTTCCATTCCCGTCGGCTGGTCGTCCGCAGCAGCCAGGTCGGCACCGTCTCCCCGGCCCGCCGCGCCAGCCGCAGCTACGCCGACCGGCTCGCCCTCGCCCTCGATCTGCTCACCGATCCGGCGCTGGACGCGCTGATCACCGGAGAGTGCGCGTTCGCGGAACTCCCCGTGGTCATGCCGCTGCTGGCCTCCGGCCGGACCCCGGCCCTGTGCCACCGGGTCCGCCACCCTCCGGTGACCTGACCCGTCCGGCGGTGAACGGTCGGTGCCGGACAGCCGTATTACCGGGTGTCCGGGTCCCGTCACCCGGATGGATCCCGTGTCCGGTACCAGGAGGGTCGCCCGTTGTTCAGTGTCACCGTCCGTGATCACATCATGATCGCCCACAGCTTCCACGGTGAGGTGTTCGGCCCGGCGCAGCGTCTGCACGGAGCGACCTTCCTGGTGGACGCCACCTTCCGGCGGGAGCAGCTGGACGACGACAACATCGTCGTCGACATGGGCCTCGCCGCCCGGGAACTCGGCGCCGTCACCGGCGAGTTGAACTACCGCAACCTCGACAACGAACCCGACTTCGCGGGCGTCAACACCTCCACCGAGTTCCTGGCGAAGGTGATCGCCGACCGGCTCGCCGAACGCGTCCACCGGGGCGCCCTGGGCGAGGGCGCCCGCGGCCTCACCGCCCTCTCCGTCACCCTGCACGAGTCGCATGTCGCCTGGGCGAGTTACGAGCGTGCCCTGTGACCGACGTGACGCTCCTCCCCGTCCCTGTCCCCGCTTCCGACTCCGTCCCCGCCTCCGTCCTCGCCCCCGTCCCCGTCCCCGCCTCCGTCCCCGCCCCCGAATCCGTCCCCGCCACGGCCGCCCCGCCCGCTCCCCGCGACGGCGGGATCATCCCCATGTCCCTGCGCACCGTGCACTTCGTGATGCCGGCCGGCGTCGACGACCCCGCCGCCCCGAGCGGCGGCAACGCCTACGACCGCCGGATCTGCCTCGACCTGCCCGGCTTCGGCTGGCGGGTCCGGCGGCACCTGGTCGCCGGTGCCTGGCCGCGCCCCGGCCGGGACGCCCGCGCCGAACTCGCCGGGCTCCTCGCCGCCCTGCCCGACGGGGCGGTCGTCCTGCTGGACGGCCTGGTCGCCTGCGGGGTCCCCGAGACCGTCCTCCCCGAGGCCGACCGGCTCCGGCTCGCCGTCCTGGTCCATCTCCCGCTCGGCGACGAGACGGGCCTCGGCCCCGAGGCCGCCGGGGAACTCGACACCCGTGAACGCGCCCTGCTGCGCGGGGTCCCCGCGGTGATCGCCACCAGCGATTGGGCCGCCCGCCGCCTCGTCGCCCACCACGGCCTCGCCCCCGACCGGGTCCATGTCGCCACCCCCGGCGCCGACATCGCCCCCCTCGCCTCCGGCACCGATGGCGTCTCCCGCCTGCTGTGCGTGGCCGCCGTGACCCCCCGCAAGGGCCAGCACCGGCTGGTGGAGGCCCTCGCCCGGGTCGCCGAACTGCCCTGGTCCTGCGTCTGCGTGGGCGCCCTCACCCAGGACCCGGCCTACGTCGACCGGCTCCGCGCCCTCATCGCCCGGCACGGCCTCACCGACCGCGTCGAACTCGCCGGCCCCCGCACCGGCGCCGCCCTCGACGCCAGCTACGCCACCGCCGACCTGATGGTCCTCACCTCGTACGCCGAGACCTACGGCATGGCCGTCACGGAGGCGCTCGCGCGCGGTGTCCCGGTGCTGGCGACCGATGTCGGCGGCCTCCCGGAGGCGGTCGGGCGGGCCCCCGACGGCGGGGTCCCCGGCATCCTCGTCCCGCCGGAGGACCCGGCCGCGCTCGCCGCCGAACTGCGCGGCTGGTTCGGCGAGCCGGACGTCCGCCGCCGCCTCAAGGCCGCCGCCCGGGGCCGCCGGGCCGCCCTGGACGGCTGGGCCTCCACCGCCAAGTCCCTGGCGGGCGTACTGAGTCGGCTGCCCGGCGAACCCAGGAGGGCGGCATGACCGACACGGACACCACCCTCCCGGGCGCGGGCCCCGAAGGACCGCCGCGCTACGCCCCCGAGTGGCTGGAACTGCGCGAGCCCGCCGACGCCGCCGCCCGCTCCACCGACCTGCTCGACCCCCTGCGCGCCCGGCTCGGCCCGGGGAGCGGGCTGGTCGTCCACGACCTGGGCTGCGGCACCGGCTCCATGGGCCGCTGGCTCGCCCCCCGCCTCGACGGCCCCCAGCACTGGGTCCTGCACGACCGCGACCCGTATCTCCTGCGCTTCGCCGCCGCCGGTGCCCCCCGCTCGGCCGCCGACGGCAGCGAGGTGACGGTCGAGACCCGCCGGGGGGATGTGTCCCGGCTGACCCCGGACGCCCTCGACGGCGCGTCCCTCGTCACC
Organism: Streptomyces sp. NPDC004610; assembly: GCF_040609715.1. Lineage (NCBI taxonomy): Bacteria > Bacillati > Actinomycetota > Actinomycetes > Kitasatosporales > Streptomycetaceae > Streptomyces > Streptomyces sp. NPDC004610. The sequence continues at coordinate 202,191 of NZ_JBEXLA010000009.1, forward strand.
GCCTCGGCCCTGCTGGACGTCCTCACCGCCGACGAGATCGACACCCTCGCCGCCGCCTGCACCGGCGCCGGCTGCCCGGCCCTGCTCACCCTCTCCGTCGCGGGCCGCGTCGACCTCGCCCCCGCGCACCCCCTGGACGGCGAACTCACCGAGGCGTTCAACGCCCACCAGCGCCGCACCGGCCTGCTCGGCCCGGACGCGGTCACCGCGGCGTGCGAGGCGTTCTCCCGCCGGGGCGCCACGGTCCACATCCGCCCGAGCCCCTGGCACCTGGGCCCCACCCAGGCGGCCCTGACGACCCAATGGCTAAGAGGCTGGGTAGCGGCAGCGGCAGAACAATCCCCCCACCTCCACCCCCAGGCAACGACCTACCTCCAAACCCGCCTGCCCCACCCACCCCGAGCCACCATCCACCACACCGACCTCCTGGCCCTCCCCAGCAAGACAGGCCGCACCTCATGACGGGCCCGACGACAACGCCCCCAAAGGGGCGCGGGGAACTGCGCACCCAGCCACAACGCACCCGCACACACCCACCCACCCCCCAGGGGCGCGGGGAACTGCGCAAAAACCCCCCACCCACCCGCACCCTCAAACTCACCCTCCCCCCCACCCTCAAAAAACACCTCGGCACAGCCGCCGGCACGGCGATCCTCACCCTCCTCGCCCTCAACCTCGGCACCTCCGCCTTCACCGACGGAGTCCACCGCATCACCGCCCCCGCCCTCACCACCGCCCTGGCCCTAGGCGCCCTCACCACCCTCCTCAGCGCCTACCGCTGGCACCTGGTCGCCCGCGCCCTCACCCTCCACCTCCCCCTCGCCCCGGCCGTCGCCGACTACTACCGCGCCCTGTTCCTCAACGCGGCCCTCCCCGGCGGTGTCCTCGGCGATGTCGACCGCGCCGTCCGCCACGGCCGCACCCACGGCGACCTGGCCCGCGGCATCCGCTCCGTCGTCCTGGAGCGCACCGCCGGTCAACTCGCCCTCGCCGTCACCGGAACCGCCGTACTCCTCACCCTCCCGTCCCCCGTCCAGCAGCAGACCCGCCAGCTGGCCCTGTTCCTCCTGATCGGCACCGCGGGCACCGCCGCCGTCCTGGTGGCCCTCGGCATCAACCGCCCCCGCCCCTGGCTCACCGAGGCGCGCGCGGCGCTGCTGTCCCGCCGCAACGGCCCCGGCGTGGCCGTCACCTCGCTCCTCGTCCTCGCGGGCCACCTCGCACTGTTCGTCGTCGCGGCGCGCGTCGCCGGGGTCACCGCCCCGGTGCTCACCCTGCTGCCACTGGCGATGCTCGCCCTGCTCGCGATGAGCGTCCCGCTGAACGTCGGAGGCTGGGGCCCGCGCGAGGGCGTCACCGCCTGGGCCTTCTCCGCCGCCGGCCTCGGCGCGGGCAGCGGCCTGACGACGGCGGTGGTGTACGGAGTCCTCAGCTTCGCCGCGAGCCTGCCCGGCGCGCTCGTCCTCCTGACCCGCACGGCGACCGCACTGCGCACCCGAATCCGCATCCGTATCCGCACACGACGGCGGGCCGCCGCCTACCCCTCATCCCCGAGCAGCGCCGCATACGCCCCGAAGGATTCCGTGAGGCTCGCCAGCAGTTCCTTCCCCTTTTCCGCGGACCCCAGGGAAGGACGGCCGATGACCCCCGAATCGGTATAGCCGGACATACCGAGAGTCAGCAGATGCCGCCGGTCGTCCCGGATGAAATCGGCGCTCTCATATCCGGGCCTGACCATATCCGGATGAGCGTGCAGAAGGATGGAGGTCTCTATTTCCCCCGCGTGCATATCGGTGAGCAGCGAGGTCTCCACCCCGGCCCGCTCCAGCGCCCGTTCCCAGTCCTCGGCGGCCGGGAAAAGCGCCATCCGTTCCCCGCGCGCGGAGGCTTCCTGGACCACGTTGCCCAGGACATAGTTCCCCCCGTGGCCGTTCACCACCACCAGGGCGTCGACCCCCGAGCGCCGCAGCGAGTCGGCGATGTCCCGGACGACCGCGTGCAGGGTCACGGCGGAGATGCTCACCGTCCCTGGCCAGGCGGCGTGCTCGTGGGAGCAGGAGATCGTCACCGGAGGAAGGAGGTGCACCGGGTACGCGGCGGCGAGTTCGCGGGCCACGGCACAGGCGACCAGCGTGTCGGTCGCCAGCGGCAGAAAGCGGCCGTGCTGCTCGAAACTCCCCACCGGCAGCACCGCGATCTGGGTGGCCACGCAGGCGCCACGGCGCCGTACCTCCTCCGTGGTGTCCACCGGCAGCGGACCACTCGCGGTCTCGGCCCCTGCCCCTGCCCCGGCCGCGACCCCGGTCCCGCTCGCCGAGCGTATTGCCGAATCACCCATCATTTCCCGGCCCTTCGTCCCGCATTGTCTCGCTTCAGTCCCTGCCCAGGAATCCCAGGAATCCTTAGGAACCAGATCATGACAGAGAACATCGGCGTACTCGGCAAGAAGTCCCCGCAGCGGACCGGCGTGGAACGCATGGTGAATGCCCCGCTGCCCACGGTGTACGGGAAATTCCAGGCGGTCGGCTATCTCGACCACGACCGGGGCGAGGAGCAAGTGGCCCTGGTGCACGGCGAACCGGGCGCCGAGAACGTTCTGACCCGGCTGCACTCGGAGTGCCTGACCGGTGACGCCTTCGGCTCCCAGCACTGCGAGTGCGGCGATCAGCTCGCCTCGGCACTGCGCGCGGTCGTGGTCGCGGGCGGCGGGGTCGTCGTCTACCTCAGAGGCCATGAGGGCCGCGGCATAGGACTGCTGGGCAAGCTGCGGGCGATGGCGCTCCAGGCGGAGGGCCTGGACACCGTGGAGGCCAATCTCGCCCTCGGGCTGCCGGTCGACGCCCGCGACTACGGGGTGGCCGCCGAGATCCTGCGCGATCTCGGCGTCCGCTCGGTACGGCTGCTCTCCAACAACCCGCGCAAGCGCGAGGCCCTCGTCCGGCACGACATCCAGGTCACCGAGCAGGTCCCGCTGCTCATCCCGCCGTGCGAGAGCAACATCACCTATCTGCGCACCAAGCGGGAGCGGCTGGACCACCATCTGCCCCATCTGGACGCGGCGGCCCACTGGTCATGACCGCCGGACGCGAGGGCCCACGGGGTCACGCCACGCCCCCTGCCCGACTCCCCTCGCTCTCCCCCCCCGCCCTACTCCAGCACCGCCTCGTGCACCAGCCGCTTCAGGTCCGGGAAGATCGTGTGGGAGGCGCGCGGCCGGAGCTGGGTGTAGAACTGCACGGTCAGATCGCGGCCCGGGTCGACGAAGAACGTCGTGGTGGCCGCCCCGGTCCAGCCGTACGTCCCCGGCCCGGCGGGGGCCCTGGTGCGGGCCGGGTCGATCACCACCGAGACGCCCAGACCGAAGCCGAGGCCCTCGTTGCCGGGTTCGTCATGGGCGGGGCGGCTGCCGAAGGCGCGCAGATCGGCGCCGCCGGGGAGCTGGTTGGCGGTCATCAGGGCGACGGTCGCGGGCGACAGCAGCCGTACGCCGTCCAGTTCCCCGCGGCGGCGCAGCAGTTCCATGAACCGGTGGATGTCATGGGCGCCCGCGACCATGCCGCCGCTGCCGGAGAGGAACCGGGGGCGGCCCTTGAGGGGCAGCCCGGCGATCGGCTCGATGCCGTCGCCGTCGGCGCGGTCGCCGTACAGCTCCGCGAGCCGGAGCGCTTGCCCGGGGTCGACCTCGAAACCGGCGTCGGCCATGCCGAGGGGGCGGAACAGCCGCTCGGCGAGGAAGACATCGAGGGGCTGCCCGGACACCACCTCGATGACCCGGCCGAGCACATTGCTGGCGACGGAGTAGTTCCACTGGGTGCCCGGCTCGAACTGGAGGGGCAGCCCGGCGTAGACGGCGACGGTCTGTTCAAGGTCGGCGCCCGGCGGCACGGACGACTCCAGACCGGCGGCGAGATAGAGCGCGTCGACGGGGTGGGTGCGGTAGAAGGCGAAGGTCAGGCCCGCGGTGTGGGTGAGGAGATGCCGGAGCAGAATCGGTTGCTCAGGAGGGCGGGTCCGCAGGGTGTCCCCCGAACCGCCCGCGTACACCCGGGTGTCGGCGAAGACGGGCAGATGGCGGGCGACCGGGTCGTCCAGGGAGAGCCGGCCCTCCTCCATCAGCATCAGCACGGCGACGGCGGTGACCGGCTTGGTCATGGAGTAGATCCGCCACAGGGTGTCGGGCTCGACCGGCAGTCCGGCCGCGAGGTCCCGGCCGCCGTGCGCGGTGAGATGGGCGACCCGGCCGCCCCGGGCGACGGACACCAGGAACCCGGGCAGCCGCCTCTCGTCCACGAGATGCGCGAAATGCTGGTCGAGCCGGTCCAGTGCCTTCGCGTCCAGCCCCACCTCGACCGGGTCGACCTCTTGCCGCAGTCCTGCCATCGCGCGCTCCTCAGCTTTCTTACGACGGAGTGCGGGTCGATATACCCCCGCCTCCGCGAACTCAGCCCTCATCGTCGCGCAGAACCGCATGTGGGGGCGGGTGGAAGGACGGGATCCGGGGTGTGGCGCCGGTTACTGCCGTACGGGTGACCGGCGTTGTGCACCACTGGCTCCGCCCTTCCCGGCCGCCCGCCATCCCGGTGAACCCCGCCCGATCCGGGAATGGCCCTCCGCCCCGACCCGTTGGACCGGTCATGACTGAACAGGACGCGACCGAGACGACGGACGACGCGCTGCACCGGCTGCTCGCCGAGGAGCGCGGCGGGGTGCTGGTCACCCTCAAGCGCGACGGCCGGCCCCAGCTGTCCAATGTGGTGCACGCCTACGACCCCGAGGAGCGGGTCATCCGGATCTCGGTCACCGACGACCGGGCGAAGACCCGCAACGCCCGCCGTGACCCCCGGGTCTCCTACCACGTCACCAGCGCCGACCGCTGGGCCTACGCCGTCGCCGAGGGCACCGCCGAGCTGACCCCGGTCGCCGCGGACCCCGCCGACGCCACCGTCGACGAACTGGTCCGCCTCTACCGGGGCCTCTCCGGGGAGCATCCCGACTGGGACGACTACCGCGCGGCGATGGTCCGGGACCGGCGCCTGGTCCTGCGGATCCCGGTCGAGCGGGTCTACGGCATGCCCCGGAGCTGAGCCCCCTGGATCATGGCCGGTTGACGATCCGGGCCACGCCCGCGACGACCGTGGACGCCAGCACCCAGCCCGCCAGCACCAGGACGTAGGACAGTTTCTGGTACCAGCCGTCGGGGGCGAACGCGGACTCCTGGCCGAAGGAGATCACCGGCAGCAGCAGATCGAGGGTGTAGAAGACGGGGTCGAAGCCGGGCGCCTCGGCGGGCTTCAGCGGGCGCGGCGGGTGCAGCCCGAAGACCAGGGAGCCGACCGCGACCAGGGAGAGCAGCCAGCCACCGGCCCGCAGCGGCCGGAACCCGTACCCGACGGTGATGTCCTGGACCACGCCCCACGCCCGGCCGTACCAGGACAGGGTGGTCCGGCGGCGGCGCTGCTTGGCGAGCTGCACCCGCCGGGCCGCGTCCTCGTCGCCGATCCGGCGGTAGGCGGCCGTCAGCTGCTCATAGGCGTAGGGGACATAGCCGTCGCCGTCGCGCTCCAGCAGGGGCAGACGGCGGGCGGCGGGTTCGTTGGGGATCAGGGAGGTGTAGACCAGGCTCTCCAGATGGACCGTGCCCGGCAGTTTGTCCGGCTCCAGGAACAGCACGTCGACCTGGGTGTGCCGCAGGCTGACCCGGCCGTCGACCGGCGGCCCGGCGCGCAGCCAGAGCTGCCCGATCACCGCGCTGGCCGCCCGCAGCACGGTGTCCCCGGGGTGGGCGAGATCGATGGACGACAGATCCAGGCGGCCGGTGATCCGGGCGCCGCGCAGCCCGATCCAGCCGCGCACCCGGGCCCGCTTGACGATCAGGTCGCCGTCGACGGTGATCTTCTGGGCGTCCAGGGCGAGCCCGGAGGGCGGGTCGAGGCGGGCCTCGGAGAGGTCGATGCCGCCGCCGACGGTGGCCCCGTTGAGCCGTATCTCGCCGGTCGCGCGCAGTCCCGGCGCCCACAGGTCCTCGCCGATGGTGGCCTGGTTGAGCCGGAGGGCGGGCTTGGCGGGATCCTGCGAGGTGAGGGACGCCCGCGCCAGGAAGAGCGCGCCGCCGAGCTGGGCGCCGACCAGCTGGATCCGTCCGCGCATCCGGATGTCCGACAGCTGGAGCAGCCCCTCGACCCGCACACTGCCGAGGTCGAGCGCGGGCAGCGAGGAGCCGCGCAGGCTCAGCCGCCGCAGCTGGGCGCCGTAGAGGTCGGGCGGGTCGGTGAAGTGACAGCGGCTCAGCCGGATCGGGGTGTCCAGCACGGCGTGCGTCAGATCCAGCGGGCCGGTGATCCGGGCCCCGGCCACCCGCAGCGCCGGAACCTCGCCGTCCTCCTGGGGCCCGCTCACCAGCAGCGCCTTCAGCACCGAGGCCCGCAGGGTCCGTTCCGGGCCCCAGTCGGCGCCGTCCTCGGCGTTCTCGCCCGGCGCGGCCCGGAAGTCCACGGTCGCGCCCCGGGGGAAGGCCCGCCACACCCGCTGTTCGGCCGCCGTCAGATCGTTGATCTCCATCGCAGGCCGACTCTGACCCGAGGGCGGAGCCCTGTCAACCAGGCGTGGGCGGGGCGGGGTTGAGCGATCCGGACCCCCGCCCCGGTGCCGCTACTTCTCCGGCTTCCCGCCCCCCTTGGACTCCACCGCGTGGCCGCCGAACTGGTTGCGCAGCGCCGCGATCATCTTCATCTGCGGGGAGTCGTCCTGCCGGGAGGCGAACCGGGCGAACAGCGACGCGGTGATCGCCGGGAGCGGTACGGCGTGGTCGATCGCCGCCTCCACGGTCCACCGGCCCTCCCCGGAGTCCTCGGCGTAGCCGCGCAGCTTGTCCAGATGCTCATCGGCGTCGAGGGCGTTGACCGCGAGGTCCAGCAGCCAGGAGCGGATCACCGTACCGTCCTGCCAGGAGCGGAACACCTCCCGGACGTTGTCCACCGAACCGGCGCTCTCCAGCAGCTCCCAGCCCTCCGCGTACGCCTGCATCATGGCGTACTCGATCCCGTTGTGGACCATCTTGGAGAAGTGCCCGGCGCCCACCTTGCCCGCGTGGACATAGCCGTAGGGGCCGTCCGGCTTGAGCGCCTCGAAGACCGGCTGGAGCCGCTCCACATGCTCCTTCTCGCCGCCGACCATCAGCGCGTAGCCGTTCTCCAGGCCCCACACCCCGCCGGAGACCCCGGCGTCCACGAAGCCGATGCCCCGGGCGGCCAGTTCGGCGGCGTGCTTCTCGTCGTCCGTCCAGCGGGAGTTCCCGCCGTCGACCACCACGTCCCCGGGCTCCAGCAGCCCGGCCAGCTCGTCGACGGTGGACTGGGTGGCGGCCCCCGCCGGGACCATCACCCACACCGTGCGCGGTGCCTCCAGGGCCCCGACCAGCGCGGCCAGGCTGCCGACATCGGTGACCTCGGGATTGCGGTCGTAGCCGATGACGGTGTGGCCCGCGCGGCGGATCCGCTCGCGCATGTTGCCGCCCATCTTGCCCAGACCGATCAGACCCAGCTGCATGTCAGTTCGCTTTCCGTGAGTTCCCGCAGTTCCGTGCGTTCCATCAGTTCGGTTCGGTGGTGCGGTGGGGTGGGGTGGGGTCGGGTCCGGTGGTGCGGCCCGGGTCCGTCAGACGCCCGCCCCGGTCTGTGCCGTCCGGGTCCCGCCGCGCAGGGCGACGGCGTACATCTCGTCGGCGTCGAGGCGGCGCAGTTCCTCGGCGATGAGTTCGGAGGTGGGCCGTACCTTCAGAGCGAGGGTGCGCGGGGGCTGGCCCGGCAGGGTGAGGGTGGCGAGCGGGCCGTCGGGCCGGTCGATGACGATCTCGCCGCCCGCGGTGCCCAGCCGTACCGCCGTGACCACCGGGCCGCCGGTCACCACCCGGTCCACGCTCACCCCGAGCCGGGCCTCCAGCCAGCGGGCCAGCAGTTCGGCCGCCGGGTTCTCCGCCTCGGCCTCCACCGCCGCCGACACGATGTCCACCCGCCCCTGGTCCAGCGCCGCGGCCAGCATCGAACGCCAGGGTGTGAGCCGGGTCCAGGCGAGGTCGGTGTCGCCGGGCGCGTAGGACCGCTTGCGGGTCTCCATCACCCGCATCGGGTTCTCCACCGCGTACAGATCGGTGATCCGGCGCTGCGCGAGCGCGCCCAGCGGGTCCTTGGCGGGGTTGTCCGGCGCGTCCACCGGCCACCACACCACCACCGGCGCGTCCGGCAGCAGCAGCGGCAGCACCACGCTGTCGGCGTGGTCGGACACCTCGCCGTAGGTGCGCAGCACCACCGTGTCCCCGGTCCCGGCGTCGGCGCCCACCCGGATCTCGGCGTCCAGCCGGGACTGGGTGCGCTCGCGCGGGGTGCGGGCGTGGCGCTTGATCACCACCAGGGTGCGCGAGGGATGCTCGTGGGACGCCTCCTCGGCGGCCCGGATCGCGTCGTAGGCGTTCTCCTCGTCCGTGACGATCACCATCGTCAGGACCATGCCCACGGCCGGTGTCCCGATGGCGCGGCGGCCCTCCACCAACGCCTTGTTGATCTTGCTTGCCGTGGTGTCGGTCAGGTCGATCTTCATGGCCTGCGCCAGCTCCGTCCGTCTCGTGCGAGCATCTCGTCGGCTTCCGCGGGGCCCCAGGTGCCCGACGCGTAGCGCGCCGGACGGCCGTGGGACGCCCAGTGTTCCTCGACCGGGTCGAGGATCTTCCAGGACTCTTCCACCTCCTGGTGACGGGGGAACAGATTGGCGTCACCGAGGAGCACATCCAGGATCAGCCGCTCGTACGCCTCCGGGCTGGACTCGGTGAACGACTCGCCGTACGCGAAGTCCATCGTCACGTCCCGGATCTCCATCGAGGTCCCCGGCACCTTCGAACCGAACCGGACCGTGACGCCCTCGTCCGGCTGGACCCGGATCACGATCGCGTTCCGGCCCAGCTCCTCGGTGGCCGTCGCGTCGAACGGGGAGTGCGGGGCGCCCTGGAACACCACCGCGATCTCCGTCACCCGGCGCCCCAGCCGCTTGCCGGTGCGCAGATAGAACGGCACCCCCGCCCAGCGCCGGGTGTCGACCGCCAGCTTCAGCGCCGCGTAGGTGTCGGTGGCCGAGCCGGGGTCCGTGCCGTCCTCCTCCAGGTACCCGGGCACCAGCGCACCGCCCTGCCAGCCCGCCGTGTACTGGGCGCGTACGGTGTGCCGCCCCAGGTCCTCCGGCAGCCGTACCGCCTTCAGCACCTTCAGCTTCTCCGTGAGCAGCGACTCCGCGTCGAACGCGGCGGGCTCCTCCATCGCGGTGAGCGCCAGCAGCTGGAGCAGATGGTTCTGGATCACGTCCCGGGCCGAGCCGATGCCGTCGTAGTAGCCGGCCCGGCCGCCGATGCCGATGTCCTCGGCCATGGTGATCTGCACATGGTCCACGAAGCTGCGGTTCCAGATCGGTTCGAACAGCTGATTGGCGAAGCGCAGGGCCAGGATGTTCTGGACGGTCTCCTTGCCGAGGTAGTGATCGATCCGGAACACCTGATCGGGCTCGAACACATCGTGCACGATCGTGTTCAGTTCCCGGGCGCTCGCCAGATCGTGTCCGAACGGTTTCTCGATCACCGCCCGCCGCCACGCCCCCTCCGGGGCGTCCGCCAGCCCGTGCTTCTTCAGCTGCCGGACCACCTTGGGGAAGAACTTCGGCGGTACGGAGAGATAGAAGGCGTAGTTGCCGCTGGTCCCCCGGGAGGCGTCCAGCTCCTCCACCGCCGAGCGCAGCTCCTTGAACGCGGTGTCGTCGTCGAAGTCGCCGGGGATGAACCGCATGCCCTCGGCGAGCTGCTGCCAGACCTCCTCGCGGAACGGGGTGCGGGAGTGCTCCGCGACGGCGTCGTGGACGACCTGGGCGAAATCCTCGTCCGCCCAGTCCCGGCGCGCGAACCCGATGAGCGAGAACCCGGGTGGCAGCAGCCCTCGGTTGGCCAGGTCGTACACGGCCGGCATCAGCTTCTTGCGGGACAGATCGCCGGTCACCCCGAAGATGACCAGCCCGGACGGACCGGCGATCCTGGGCAGCCGCCGGTCGCGTGGATCGCGCAGCGGGTTGACCCACGCGCCGCCCTGACTCTGCGTCTGCCTGTTCTGCGTGCTCATCTGACGCCGGTCCCCTTCACACATCGACAGAAGCGGTGACGACCGCTCGGTCCGATGTGTTCGACCTTAAAAGTCAGACTTTTATTCCGGAAGGTGGGGTGGGTCCCTGCCGCCCGGCGGGCTCAGTGGCCGAACCGGAACCAGTTCACCTTCACGAAGTCGGCCGGCTGACCGCTGGTGAAGGTCAGATACACATCGTGCGTACCGGTCACCGCGGAGATGTTCGCGGGAACGGTCCGCCAGGACTGCCAGCCCCCGGTGTCACCCACCGCGAAACTCCCGACCGGCGCGGCGGTACGGCTGCCGAGCCGCACCTCCACCAGTCCGCTGACGCCCGCCGCCGCCCCGCTCGCCACCCGCGCCGTGAACTGCCGGGCGGGCGTGGACCCGAAGCGGACCCCCCGGTACAGCGCCCAGTCGCCGTGGGACAGCGCCCCGAGGTTCTGCCCGCCGCCGGTGTCACCGGTCGCCTCGGTCAGCGTCCCGGACTGACCGTCGTACGACTCGGCCTGGAGGGCGGAGTAGGCGTCCCGGTCGCCGGTGGGCGGCGGGGTGGTGCCGCCGGAGCGGGACAGCACCTGGACGTAGTCGACGACCATCGGATGCCCCGGCACGGTGGCCGCGTCCGGGCCGCCGCCGAAGGCGTCCACGAAGCCGCCGCCCATCGCCACGTTCAGGATGAGGAAGAAGCCGTGGTTCGTGGCGTTGTTCCAGGTGGTGGCGTCCACCTGATCGGCCCGCACGGTGTGGTAGTTGACGTTGTCGACGGAGAAGCGGATCTCCTCCACGGCCGTCGAGCGGTCCCACTCCACGCGGTAGGTGTGGAAGCCGGACTGGCAGGTGGAGCCGGGGCAGGCGGCGGAGCCGCCGAGGCCGGTGGTCTCGTTGCAGGGGCCGCCGGGCGAGGTGCCGCAGTGCAGGGTGGCCCAGACGGTGTTGAGGCCCTGGACGTTCTCCAGGATGTCGATCTCGCCGACGCCGGGCCAGTTCCAGTAGTTGCCCCGGAAGGGGGAGCCCAGCATCCAGAACGCCGGCCAGTAGCCGCGCGCGGCGGCCCCCGTGACATTCGGCATCTGGATCCGGGACTCGACCCTCAGGGTGCCGCCGGGCGGGGGCTGGAAGTCGGTCCGGTGGGTTTCGATCCGGCCCGAGGTCCAGCCGCCGGAGGCGTCCCGGCGCGGGGTGATCCGCAGATTGCCGCCGCCGTCCAGCGCCACGTTCTCGGTGCTGGACGTCATCCGCTCGATCTCGCCGGTGCCCCAGTTCGCGGGCCCGCCGGGGTAGCCGGTGCCGGTGGCGTACTGCCAGTTGCCGGTGTTCACACCGGACCCGGCCGGGCCGTCGAAGTCGTCCACGAAGACCTGGCTCCAGCCGGACGGCGGCGGGGGAGCGGAGGCGCTCGCCGACGGCCCGGCGGCGGTCGCGGCGACCGCGGTGAGCGCGAGGGTGCCGAGCACGGCGAGCAGGGCGCGGCGCACGCGGGGGGAGTCGCTCATGTGGGGGCCCTCTCGGGTACGGAGTGGGGGTGCGGGGAGATACCGGGCTGAGAGCGCTCTCAGGTCCCGTCAATGTGCTCGCGGTCACTCCGGTCGTCAAGAGGTGAAGCAGTGAATTCCCTTCCGGGGTGGTGGGGTTGAGAAAGTGGAGGAGGACTGGGTGACTGGGTGGCCGGGTGCCGCCGCTACAGGGCGCTGCCCGCCCGCCAGTCCGCCCAGGACAGGTTCCAGCCGTTGAGTCCATTGGCCGGATCGACCGTCACCTCACCGGAGTTCTCCACGATCACCACATCCCCGAGCATCGAGCTGTCGTAGAACCGGTACCCGTCGGCGGCGGAGTCGTCGGCGCCCCGGGTGTCGTCCAGCGAGACACAGCCGTGGCTGGTGTTCTCGCTGCCGAACACCGAGGACGCGGCCCAGTAGTTGCCGTGCACGAAGGTGCCGGAGGTGGTGAGCCGCTGGGCGTGCGGCACATCCGGGATGTCGTACTCGTCGCCGAGCCCGACCGTGGAGGACTCCATCCGGGTCTCCTTGAACCGCTCGCTGATCACCATGATCCCGGACCAGGTCAGATGGTCGGGATCGCCGCCGGTGACCGGATAGGTGGCGAAGGTCTCGCCGTCCCGACGGACCGTCATCTCCCTGGCGGCCAGATCGACCGTGCTGATCTGCTCCCGCCCGATGTGGAAGGTGACGTCCTTGGACTGCGTGCCGTACACCCCGTCCGCGCCCGCCACGTCCCGCAGCCGCAGCCCGAGGGTGATGGTGGTGCCGGACGCCCAGTAGGTCTCGGGGCGGAAGTCGAGCCGGGTGTCGCTGAACCAGTGGCCGACGATCTCGACGGGCGGCTCGGCGGTCACCGTGATCGCCCGCTGGACGGCCGCGCGGTCGGTGACGGCATGGGTGAAGTTCAGCGACACCGGCATACCGACGCCGGAGGTCGAACCGTCCTCGGGCGTGAAGTAGCCGACGAAGGTCTCGCCGGGCCGCGCGGTGGTGAAGGCGGCGACGGACTCCGTCCCGTCGTCCGCCGTCACCGTGACGGTGTACTCCGTCCCGGACAGCGGGTTCCCGTCCGATGCCCATGACGTACGGTCCGCGCCGAACGACCCGGCCAGGGTGCCGCCGTCACTGCTCTCCACGCGTACGGAGGTCAGCTGGGCGTCGCCGCCGCCTACCGTCACCTCGACGGGGCTGGTGAAGGTCGCGGCGGTGGTGCCGTCGGCCGGGGTGACCGTGATCTCGGGCCGTTGCGCGGCGGACTCGGCGGCGGTGCCTCCCGACTCCGCCGAGCCGGTCTCGCTCGCGTCCGCCGAGCCGGTGCACCCGGCGAGTGCGGCGGCTCCCGCCGCGCCGAGCAGGGCTATCACTCCCCGCCGCGACCACTCCTGCGGTTGCCGTCCGGGCCGGTTCGGTATGTGCGGGACACCCACGGTGAGCCTTTCTGTTCATACGACTCGTGTGAGTGCATGGTGCGTTGCTTGGCTGGGGGGAGGCTGTGAAGGGGTCCGGGGGGTCCGGGGGGTCTGGGGGCCCGGGGCTCGTGGGGCCCTGGGGTTGGCGGCGGGCGGGGGCTCGCGTGAGGGCTTTCGGGCTGGGGTGACTGTGGTCCGGTCAGGGGCCACGGCCTTGCCGGTCCGTCCATGGCCCGTTCCGGCCCGCTGGTGCCCGGTCTTCGCGGCCTGCCCGATGCCTGTTCGGCCCTGGGGCAGGCTCGGGAGGGGAGGGGGGAGGGGAGAGTGGGGGAAGGGAGGGGAGGGGCCCGGAGGGTTCCCGGCTCCGTGGAAGTCCGCCCGGGGCGCCGGGCGCGCAGGCCCCCGCCCGGCCGGTAGGTCCTCCCTCGGGGCGGGCCTCGTGGGGTCCCCCTTGGGGCGGGGCTCGTGTGGGGTCCCCTTGGGGCGTGGGCCCGTGGGCCCGTGGGCCGGGCAGGGCGTCCGGGGACGACCCGCCCGGGGACGACCCGCCCGGGACGGGGCCCCCGTTACAGCCGGGCAGGCTCCCGTGTCGGCGCCGGGGGCGTTTCCGTCAGGCCGATGCGGTTGTGGGCCCTGCGCAGGGGTGCGGGGGCCCACCAGGCGTAGCGGCCCAGCAGGGCCATCGTCGCCGGGACCAGGAGCATCCGGACGATCGTCGCGTCGATCAGGACCGCCAGGGTCAGACCCAGGCCGATCTGGAGGATGGGGGCGAAACCGCCGGTCATGAACGCGCCGAAGACGATCGCCAGCAGCAGCGCGGCGCAGGTCACCACCCGGCCCGAGCGGGCGAGCCCGGTGACCACGGCCTCCCGGTCGTCACCGGAACCGGCCCGCGCCTCCCGCATCCGGGCCAGGATGAACAGTTCGTAGTCCATGGCGAGACCGAAGGCGATGGCGATGATCAGCGGGGGCGCGGTGAGGCTGAGCGCGCCGAGTTCCTGCGAGCCGAACAGCCCGGCCAGATGCCCGTCCTGGAAGACCCAGACCACCACCCCGAGCGCCGCCCCCAGACTGAGCAGCGTGGTGGCGATGGTGCGCAGCGGCAGTAGCACCGAACCGGTGAAGGCGAACAGCAGCGCGAAGATGCCCGCCAGCACGGTCAGCGCGGCCCAGGGCGCCCGTTCGTTCAGCATCTCCCGGAAGTCGACCAGCCGGGCCGCCGTACCGGTCACCGTCACCGGCTCCTGGCCGCGCAGCTCCCGTACTCGCTCGACCAGGGCGGTGGCCCCGTCGCCGTCGACGCGGCCCGGCGGGGGGAGTTCCACGACCGTGGCGCCGCCCGGCAGTTCCCTGCTCTCGGCGCGCGGCGACAGCGCGCGGATCCGGTCGGCGGTCGCCGGGTCGGTGCCGGGCTCCATGACGACGGTGACGGGGGCCACCCCGGTACCGGGCGGGAAGTGCGCGCCGAGGGTGTCGTGGAGCTGCCGGGCCTCGGTGCCGGCGGGGAGCTGGGTCGCGTCGCCGATGTTGATCCGCAGCCCGGCGACCGGCAGCGCCAGCACCAGCAGCGCGGGGACGGTCACCGCGACCACGGCCACCTTGCGGCGCGCGGCGAACCGGGCCAGCCGGGCGAAGACCCGGCCTTCCGCGCCCCCCGGCTTCTCCTTCGCCGCCGGGATCCTCGCCCCGAACCGGGCCAGCAGCGCCGGCAGCAGCGTCAGCGCGGCCAGCATGTCGATGACGACGACGGCGGCCACCGCCAGCCCCATGCTGCGCAGGAACACGCTCGGGAACACCAGCAGCCCGGTCAGGCTCACCGCCACGGTCAGCCCGGAGAACAGCACCGTCCGCCCGGCCGCCGCGACCGTCCGGTGCACCGCCTCCGTCACATCCGGTGTGCTCCGGCGCTCCTCACGGAACCGGACCAGCATCAGCAGCGCGTAGTCCACCGCGAGACCGAGGCCCAGCATGGTGGTGACCTGGATCGCGTACACCGAGATATCGGTGACCTGGCTGAACACGAACAGCGCCAGGAACGCCCCGGCGATCCCGCTGACCGCGATCACCAGCGGCAGCCCGGCCGCGCGCAGCCCGCCGAAGATCACCAGCAGCAGCGCCAGCACCACCGGCAGCGAGATCAGCTCCGCGTTGCGCACATCCTCCTGGGCCTGACCGCCGAGCTGGGTGCCCAGCAGCGGGCCGCCGCTGACATGCACCTCGGCCGACTCGATCGCGTGGAGGCGCTCGGCGGTGGCGTCGATGACCCGCTCCTCGGCGCTGTCGTCCAGCCCGCCGTCGAAGGTGACCGGGATCAGCAGGGCCCGCCCGTCCTCCGAGGCCAGCCCGGGGGTGGAGTACGGGTCGGGGACGGCGGCCACCCCGGAGAGCGACCGCAGTTCGGCCACGGCCCGCCCGACCTCCTCGCGCAGCGCGGGGCCGTCGACGGAGGGCCCCTTCACCACGGCGGTGATCGACTCGCCGTCGGGGTCGGCCCGGTCGAGATACCGGGCCGCCGCCTCCGACTCGGTGCCCGGCACCTCCGGGACATTGTCGGAGAGCCGGGCGAACACCCCCGTACCGAGCCCGAAGCCCAGCAGCAGGAACAGGGCCCAGAGCGATATCACGGTGAGCGGGCGGCGGGTCGCCGTCCGGGCGAGTGCGGTCAACACGGTGCCTCCCGGCAGATCGTGGACTGGATGCCCTCAGCCTCCCGGCGCACCGGGTCCGCCCGGATCGCCGGGACGAGCGGTTCTCCCACTCGCCCGCACGGGGGAGACGACGGCCCGGCTCACTCCCGGGAGGGAGACCGGGCGCGGCGCTGAAACGGCGTGTCCGCCCCCGGCCAGGAATGGACACCGGCGCGCGCGGGTTGAGGTGATCGTCCGTGACCAGCGAAGGAGCGCCCATGCCCGCCGATCCCACCGAACCCGCCGTCTCTTCCCCCTCTCCCGTCCGCGAACTGCGTCTGGTCGTCACCGCCGAGGACTACGACGCCGCCCTGCACTTCTACCGGGATGTGCTGGGACTGCCCGAGCGCGCCGCGTTCTCCTCCGACGGCGGACACGTCACCATCCTGGAGGCGGGCCGGGCCACCCTGGAGATCACCGACCCGAAGCACGCCGCGTTCATCGACGACGTCGAGGTCGGCCGACGCGTCGCCGGTCCGATCCGGGTCGCCTTCCAGGTCGACGACTCCACGGTCGCCACGGCCCGGCTCGCCGCCGCCGGAGCGCAGATCGTCGCCGAGCCGACCCGCACCCCCTGGAACTCCCTCAACTCCCGTCTGGAGGCCCCGGGCGCCCTCCAACTGACCCTCTTCGAGGAACTGGACGAGGAGAAGCGCTGAGCATCGCCTCCGGCGCTTGAGCGGACCGGCCCGGGGCGCCGGAGCGGGACCGGGCCCGGGGTCTCCGAGCCGACCGGCCCCGGGCCTCTGGCCGGACTCCTGGCCCCTACGCGGACCGGACCCCGGGCCCCTACGCGGCCCCGTCCCGGGGGCCTGAGGGGACCGGCCCGGAGTCTCTGAGCCGACTGGCCCCAGGTCTCTGAGCCGACCGGCCCCGACCGGCCCTGGCCTCTGGCCGGCCCCCGGGCTCCTACGCGGCCCCGTCCCGGGCTCCTGAGGGGACCGGCCTGGGTCTCTGAGCCGACCGGCGGCCCCAGGTCTCCGAGCCGACCGGCCCCGACCGGCCCTGGCCTCTGGCTGGCCCCCCGGGTTCCTATGCGGACCCGTCCCGGGCGCCTGAGGGGACCGGCCTGGGTCTCTGAGCCGACCGGCGGCCCCAGGTCTCCGAGCCGACCGGCCCCGACCGGCCCCGGTCTCTGGCCGGACCCCAGGCCCCAACGCGGACCCGTCCCGGCCCCAACGCGGACCCGTCCCGGCCCCATCGCGGATCCGCCCCAGACCCCTACCCCATACCGCCCGGCGCCACCAGCCCCGTCTCGTAGGCGCAGATCACCGCCTGCACCCGGTCCCGCAGACCCAGCTTGCTCAGCACATTGCTGACATGGGTCTTCACGGTGTGCTCGCTCACGAACAGCGTCGTGGCGATCTCGGCGTTGGACAGGCCCCGGGCCAGCAGGCGCAAGGTCTCCACCTCGCGCGCGGTGAGCACGTCCAGCCGCCGCGGGGTGACCTCGGCCGCCGCCTCCGCCCGGCGGCGCCGCACGATGTCCGCCACCAGCCGCCGGGTCACCGCCGGGGCCAGCAGCGAGTCACCCGCCGCCACCACCCGCACCGCGTGCACCAGATCGTCCCGGCGGACATCCTTCAGCAGAAAGCCGCTCGCCCCCGCGTACAGCGCCTCGTACACATACTCGTCCAGGTCGAACGTGGTCAGCATCACCACCTTGCAGCCGGAGCCCGCGCACACCCGGCGGGCCGCCTCCAGGCCGTCCATCACCGGCATCCGGATGTCCAGCAGCAGCACATCGGGTGCGTGGTCGCGCACCGCGGCCACCGCCTCGGCGCCGTTCCCGGCCTCCGCCACCACCTCGATGTCCGGCTGCGCCTCCAGGATCATGCTGAAGCCGCTGCGGACCAGCTCCTGATCGTCGGCCACCACCACCCGTACGTTCACCCGACGGCCGCCTCCCGCTCGGCGGCGGCCACCGGCAGCCGCACCAGCACCCGGAACCCGCCGCGCGGTCCGCGCCCGCTCTCCGCGGTCCCGCCGCAGGCCGAGGCCCGCTCCCGGATACCGATCAGCCCCTGACCGCCACCGGGTTCACCCTCCGGTCTCCCGGGCGGGCGGCGGCCGGACATGCCTGGCCCGCCCGCTGCGCCCGGTGCGCCGGAGGGGTGGGAGAGGTCGGAGGGGCCGGAGAGGTCGGCCGGCCCCCGCCCGTCGTCGGTCACCGTCAGCGTCAAGGCGTCCTCCGTCCAGTCCAGCGCGACCGTGGCGGAGGAGGCGTGTGCGTGTTTGACGGTGTTGGTGAGGGCCTCCTGCACCACCCGGAACGCGGCCACATCGGTGTCCGGCGGCAGCGCCGTCGGCTCACCCGAGGTCCGCATCTCCACCCGCAGCCCGGTGGACTCCCGTACCTGACGCACCAGTTCCGGCAGGGTCACCACCCCCGGCTGCGGCAGCCGCTCCGCCACCACCACGCCCTTGGCCTGCTCCTCCTTCAGCACCCCGAGGATCCGCCGCAACTGCCCCATGGCGTCCCGCCCGCTGGCCGCGATGGCGTCGAACGCGGCCTCCGCGCGCTCCGGATCCCGGCGCACCACCACCGGCCCGGCCTCCGCCTGGACCACCATCAGACTGACCGCGTGCGCCAGCACATCGTGCATGTCCCGGGCGATCCGGGACCGCTCCTGGGCGCGGGCCCGCTGGGTGTCGGCGGTCCGCTCCCGCTCCAGCCGCCGCGCCCGGTCCTCCAACTGGGCGGTGTACGCCCGCTGGAGCCGCGCCAGCATGCCCAGCGCGTACGCGCACACCACGGTCATCAGATGGAACGCGTACTCATAGGGCTTCGGCACCTCGAAGTGGTTCATCGTGGCCGCCACCCCGAGCAGCCAGCCCGCCAGCATGATCCGCCGCTGCACGGGCGGGCACAGCGCGGCCACCGTGTAGAGCGCCACGACCCCGCCGTACACCACGTCCGGCGGCGGCGCGTGATGGATCGCCATCACCGGGGTCACCACCGACACCGCGCAGGCCGTCAGGAACGGCGCCCGCCGCCGCCACACCAGCGGCACCGCCGTGGCCGCCCCCAGCACGAAGCCCTGCCAGGTCAACTGCTCGGACTTCTCGCCGGGAAAGATCCACTGGAGGGTGGTCGCGAACAGCACGAGCGCGGCGAGCGCCCCGTCCACCACATACGGATGCGTGGTGCGCAGCCGGATGACGACGGGGGCGATCCAGGACGGGACGACGACGGACATGGGCGGCTCCTCGGGACCGGGGGCTGATGGCTGGTGCCGGAGGCCGGCCGGACCGGCCACCCTCCGGCACATGCGGGACGACCGGGCCGCTCCAGTATCGGCCGCGTCCCTCCCACCGGTCCTCACCGATGAGAGGGATATCCGGGCCTCCCACCCGAGAGCCACGGCCCCCGTACCCGGGAGGCACGGGACCCGCCGCCCCCGTACCCGGGAGCCACCACCCCATACCTACCGGCCTACCGGCCGACCGCCGGGTAGCGCGTCAGCGGTTCATGAACCCGGACACCGGCAGCGCCCGTTCGACGCCTCGGACATCGCCGAGCCACCCATGGTGGATCTGCTCGATCCGGCCCCCGTACTCACAGCCGCCGAGCAGCCACGGCAGCCCGAGCGAGGTGAGCCCGGTGGTGCGGGCGGCGGGGTCGCGGACGACCGGGCAGCCCTCGACGTAGAGCGTGGTGTGGCGGCCGTCGTTGACGACGGCGGCGTGCCACCAGGTCTCCCGGGCCGTCTCATGGCTCCAGTTGGTGACGATGCCCCGGTGGTTCAGCGGGCGCACGGCCCACTGGAGTCCCGGCCCGTCGGACAGGGAGAGGGTCGCCAGCGCCTCCTCCGGATCGCCCTCGGCGTTCCCGGCCTGCCCGTTGGTGCCGGTGCGGCTGATCAGACCGCCCCAGGCGTTGCGGGAGCCGGTCCAGTCGCCCGGCACCTTGTAGAACGCCTCGACGGTGTACCCGCGCGGGAAGGTCGCCGCGTTGAGCGGTGCCCCGTCCACGGTCCGCAGATACGCCCCCCCGCAGCGCCGACCTGCCCGCCTCGAACCGCAGGCTGCCGTGGCCCGGCTGGTCGGGGTGGTGGTCACCGGACCAGGTCAGTGTCCCGTCCAGGACCCGCTGGAGGGTGAGATCGTTGCCGTGCCCCGACAGATCACGGACCGTGCCGGTCACCTCGGCGCCGTCGGCACGGCCGTCGAAGCGCCAGTACGCCAGTACGCCAGTACGCCAGTGTGCCCCGCACCAGCATCGCGGCGGCGGGGCGCGCGGGCCGCGCGGGCACGGGCGCGAACCCGGCGAACCGCCGCCCGAAGTCGATCTCCACCGAGAACCGGTCGTTCTCCCCGGTCAGCTCGATCTCCCGGCGCTCCGGCGCGTTCAGCCCCTTGGCCGCCCCAGCCGGACCGGCGCCGCGAACGCGCGGTGTCGATGGAGCCCGACGCCCGTGCCCGCGCGTCCGGCCGGTCTGCCGTCACTCACCCGATGGACAATGCCGTGGCCCCCGGACGCACGGATGAAGCGGCCCTGAAGCCCCGGGGTGCCTTCGGTGTCCGCCCAGTGGTACCCCTTGACCCATCGCTCATCAGCGGAGACCGCCCTGGGCGGCCGACCCGGGCGACTGACCCGGGCGACTGACCCGGGACACCGACCGGGACACCGACCGGGATACCAACCCGAGTGACCGACCGACCGACCGGAGAGACGGAGAAGACGGCGTGAGGCTGACGATTCTGGGCGGCGGCGGATTCCGCGTACCGCTGGTGTACGGGGCGCTGCTCGGCGACCGGGGCGAGGGCCGGGTCGATGAGGTCGTGCTGCACGATCTGGACGCCGCCCGCCTCTCCGCGGTCACCCGGGTGCTCGCCGAGCAGGCCGCCGGGGTCCCCGGCGCTCCGGCCGTCACGGCGACCACCGACCTGGACGAGGCCCTGCGCGGCGCCGACTTCGTGTTCTCCGCGATCCGGGTCGGCGGACTGGAGGGGCGGGCGCAGGACGAGCGGGTGGCGCTCGCCGAGGGGGTCCTCGGTCAGGAGACCGTCGGCGCGGGCGGCATCGCCTACGGGCTGCGGACCGTACCGGTGGCCGTGGACATCGCCCGCCGAGTCGCCCGGCTCGCCCCCGACGCCTGGGTCATCAACTTCACCAACCCGGCCGGACTGGTCACCGAGGCGATGTCCCGCCACCTCGGCGACCGGGTCATCGGCATCTGTGACTCACCGGTGGGCCTCGGCCGCCGGATCGCCCGGGTGCTGGGCGTCACGGATCCGGCCGAGGCATGGATCGACTACGTCGGTCTCAACCATCTCGGCTGGGTGCGCGGCCTGCGGGTCGCCGGGCGGGACCACCTGCCCCGGCTGCTGGCCGACCCTGCGCTGCTCGGCTCGTTCGAGGAGGGCAGGCTCTTCGGCCCCGACTGGCTCCGCTCGCTCGGCGCGATCCCCAACGAGTATCTGCACTACTACTACTTCAACCGCGAGACCGTGGACGCCTACCGGCGGGCCGAGCGGACCCGCGGCGCCTTCCTCCGCGACCAGCAGGCCGGGTTCTACGCCGAACTGGGCGACCCGGCGGCCCCGGCCCTCGCCGCCTGGAACCGCACCCGCGCCGAGCGCGAGGCCACCTATATGGCGGAGAACCGGGAGAGCGCCGGAGCGGGCGAGCGCGAGGCCGACGATCTGTCCGGCGGATACGAGCAGGTCGCCCTGGCCCTGATGCGGGCCATCGCCCGGGACGAGCGCACCACCCTGATCCTCAATGTCCGCAACCGCACCACCCTCGCCGCGCTGGACGTCGAGGCGGTCATCGAGGTGCCGTGTCTGGTCGACGCCCATGGCGCCCACCCGGTCACCGTCGACCCGCTGCCCCTGCACGCGACCGGGCTGGTGTGCGCGGTGAAGGCGGTCGAGCGCGAGGTGATGGCGGCGGCGGCCTCCGGCTCCCGGACGACGGCCGTGAAGGCGTTCGCCCTGCATCCGCTGGTCGACTCGGTCAACGTGGCCCGACGGCTGGTCGACGGGTACACGGCGGTCCATCCGGGCCTGGCCTATCTCAGTTGACTTCCTGGCCCGGATCCCCCATTGACCGCATTTCTCGCCCCCATTCCCATGAAGAATTAAGGAACCGGCAAAGCGGCTGATCATCCCCCATTCCGGGGGCGCGGTGACGCGGGTGCGTCGCCTCCAGGACGTTTCCGAGTCGTCTCCGGGACATCTGGAGTTCGCCTGCCGCCCCTGAGATGCGGAGCACCCGGACAGAGACAGTCCATGGAGAAGAGGTGCACCGTGCGGGATCCGCGTATGTCCGCGATCGGCAAGGGACTCAGGAGGCGCGGGCGGCTGATCGCCGAGGCGGTCGGCCCGCCCCGCAGCCGCCTCAACGCGCTCCCGGCCCCGCGCGGGGCCGAGCCCACCACCCCGGTCCGCGACGGCTATGTCGCCCCGCTCGCCCCGCGTCTGGTGGACTCCCCGGTGTTCATACTCTCCTCGGTCCGCTCCGGCTCGACCCTGCTCCGAGTGCTGCTCAACAGCCACAGCCGGATCCGCGCCCCGCACGAGATGCATCTGCGCACCCTGAACGTCCAGCTCGGCCGGGACTTCACCGCCGCCG
This sequence comes from Streptomyces sp. NPDC004610, assembly GCF_040609715.1. NCBI lineage: Bacteria > Bacillati > Actinomycetota > Actinomycetes > Kitasatosporales > Streptomycetaceae > Streptomyces > Streptomyces sp. NPDC004610. The sequence goes on from NZ_JBEXLA010000009.1 coordinate 224,517, forward strand.
CCATGAAGGAACTGGCACTGGACAGGCAGGAGCTGGAGCATGTCCTCTGGGACCGGGTGCTGCATCTGGAACTGCACCGCAGCGGCAAGGACGTCATCGTCGACAAGACCCCCGCCAACACCCTCATCTGGCCCCGACTGCACCGATGTTGGCCCGACGCCCGGTACATCCTGCTGCTGCGCCACCCCGGCGCGGTGATCACCTCCCTCACCAGCCGCCGCACCGACCCCGACCCCGAGAAGATCCGCGCGGAGGTGCTCGGCTACAGCGAGAAACTGGAAGAGGCCCGCACCGGTCTGCCGCAGGCCCAGGTCCACGTCCTCCGCTACGAGCACCTCACCGCCGAACCCGAGGCCGCCACCCGCGAGCTGTGCGGCCATCTCGGCGTCGAGTGGGAGGCGTCGATGCTGGACTACGGCCGCCAGGACCACGGTGTCTTCCGGCCCCAGCTCGGCGACTGGAGCAGCACCATCAAGTCCGGCCGCATCCAGTCGGCCCGCCCCGCCGCGCCCGGCCTCGACCTCCCGCCCCGGCTGACGGAGCTGGCGAAGACGTGGGGGTACCCGGATTAGGTCCGGTCGGTCGGACCAGGGGCGTGGGTACGAGGACACCGGGTACCCCCACGCGGTCTCTGGGCGCCTGCCGCGCTAGCCGGTGAACCCGGCCGTGATCGACGTGAACTGCCAGTTGTTCTGGGCGATGCCGGAGCAGTTGCTGGTCACCCCGCCACCCGGGCAGGGCCGGTCGCGGTTGACGGACCAGAAGGCGAGCCGGGCCAGATGGCGGGCGTTGGCCCAGTCACGGATCTGCGTCCAGGTCTGCACCGAGGTCAGCTCCTGCTGGTCGCTGAGCCCGTTCATCCCGGAGATGCCCATATGGGCGTAGGCGGTGGCGTCGTCCCAGCCGAAGACCGACTTCAGCTTGTTCTTCAGCCCCTCCGACGCGTTCACCGTGTTGCCGTACATGTCGGCGCCGCCGCCGAAGTCGAACGGCATGATGGTGAACACGTCGATATTGGCGTTGAGCGCCCGCGCCTGCTCGATCAGCCGGTTGCCCCAGGTGGTCGGCCCGGTGGTGGTCGTGCCGAAGGTGATGATGGTCCGCAGCCCGGGGTTGTTGGCCTTGACGATCCGCAGCGCGTTCAGGATCCGGTCCTGGACCACCGCGTTCTCGAACTCATCGGTGTTCTCGATGTCGACGTCGATGGCCTTGAGGGCGTAGGCGTCGATCACCCGCTGATAGGCGCCCGCGAGGGCCTCGGCGGTGGCGCAGTTCGGGCCGAGCTTGTTGCCGCTCCAGCCGCCGATCGACGGCACGATGTCCCCGCCGGCCGCCCGGATGGAGTTGATGACCGCCTGGTCGTTGCCGCCGGTCAGCGGCCGGCTGCCGTCCCAGGCCGGGTTGCAGCCGCCGGAGGAGAGGATGAACGCCATCGTGAACCACTTGATCCCGGTCGCGCTCATCACCGTCGGCGCGCTCGGCGGGTCACCCCAGCCGAGGTACAGATAGGGCGCGGCCTGCTTGAACCCGGGGTCGGGGTTGCCCGGCCCGGTGGTCACGGACAGCGCGTTGGACGCCCCCGACGTGTTCCCCGCGAGATCCCGGGCCCGGACCGTGAAGGTGTACGTCGTGCTGGGCGCGAGCCCGGTCACCGTGGCCGTGGTCCCGGCGACGCTGAGCACCTGACCGGCCCCGTTGGAGATGTCGTACGCGGTGACGCCCACATTGTCGGTGGAGGCGTTCCAGGCGAGGCTGACGCTGGTCGCGGTCTGCGCGGTGGAGCGCAGGCTGCCGGGCACGGTCGGCGCCTGGGTGTCGTTGCTGCCGCCCGGTCCGTCCAGGCTGATGTCGTCGGCCTGGTAGGTGCCCTGCCCGTACCAGCCGTGCACATAGACCGTGGCGCTGGTCTGGGTGGCGCCGGTGGTGAAGGACAGACTGAGCTGGGCGTACCCGGAGGGTGAGTTCGTCCAGGTCGAACCGCCGCCGTCGACACCGAGATAGACATACGATCCGCGGACCCAGCCGGTCAGGGCGTAGGTGGTGGACGGCTGGACGGCGACGGTCTGGGCGCACCGGGCGATGTCACTCGCGCTCGCCGCGCCCTGGAGCGCGCGCGAACCGCCGTGCACAGGGGTGGAGACGACCGACCCGAGGTTGCCGGAGCAGGTCCAGGGCGCGAGCGCGCCGGACTCGAACCCCGGGTTGGTCAGCACATTGGCCGCATGGGCCGTACCGGGCAGGGCGACGGCCCCGGCGAGCGCCAGGGCGGCGGCCCCGAACAGGGCGAGCAGACGTCTGCGGGCACGTCTGAGAGGTAGGTTGCGCACGCGATCTCCCTGGGATGGTGTGGGGTGTTCGGGAGTACGAGTGGTGCGCAACCCAAGTTGGTATGGACCAATTACGGTGTCAAGGGCTGGAGCGGCAGCACCTCGGCCGGTGTCTGGACCGCGTGCGCCGACCGGGGGGCGGGCGGCGCGGCCCGCACCGGCTCCGGTTCCTCCACACGCTGCGCCGGTACGGAATCCAGCAGCGGACGCGGCCCCGAGACCACCGTGTAGTCCTGCCCGAGGAACGGCGGCGCGATCTCGCCGGGATCCTCGCCGAGCGCCAGCTGCACCGCCGCCCAGGGGGCGTTGATCCCGCACAGCGACAGCTGGTGCAGCCCGCCCGCCGGACGCGTGTTGACATCCATCAGCACCGGACGGTCACCGAACATCCGGAACTGGATGTTCGACAGATAGTGCAGTCCGAAGCCCTCCGCGGTCAGCCGGGCCGGGCCCACCCACTGCTCGCTCAGAGTGAACCCCCGCCGCCGCCCGTTCTTCGTCCGGCCCACCGCCAGCCGCACCCGGTTGTCCGGCCCGGTCAGACAGTCCACCGACACCTCCGGCTGCTCCAGCCGGGGCATCACCAGCCAGTCCACCGGCTCCTCCGCCTGCCGCAGCGCCTCCAGCACCAGATCGAGCTGCACATAGGGGGTCGGGAAGCCATTGAGATGCAGCAGGGAGAACGGCGTCCGGGTGATCATCCGGAACCCGACCCCGCCCGCCCCGGACGCGGGCTTGAAGCACGCCTTGTGCCCGGCCGCCTCCAACTCCTCGACGGCGGCGAGGAGTTCGTCCGCGCTGCGCACCCGCCACCACGGCGGTACCGGCACCCCGATCGCCTGCACGGCCTCATAGGCGATCACCTTGTCCCGGAACACCGCGACGGCCTCCGGCGGCGGGGCCAGCAGCGCGGTACCGGCCGCCGTGAACTCGGCGCGGTGCGCCACGATCGCCGACTGGTTCAGCCGGGGCACGAAGACATCGATGTTCCGCCGCCTGCACTGGTCGAGCGCGTACTCCACGTACCCCGCCGGGGACAGCCCCTCCGGCTCCAGCTCGGCGGTGTCGGCGGCGGCCAGCACGGGGGAGTCGGGGTCACCGTGGGTGGCGTGGATCTCGACGGCCCGGTCGCTGGGATTTCGCCGCAGCTGATCCATGAAGAACACATTCTCCGCGTACGTGCGGTTGAGCCAGACGCGTACGCGAGAGACCATGCAGGGCCGTCCTTCCACGGTTCGCGGGCACGACGAAGCACGTCCGTACCCGGACAGGGGTGGTTTGTGAGATACACCGAGCCGCCTGCGGGGCAGGGGGTTCGCGGCGGGTGGTGTCGGGGCGATCATACGGGTTTGAAGCAACCCCGCGTGCAACATGCGTGTTACGGATTTTCCGATGATGTCCCCCCGGAACGCGGCCCCCCGTTCACCGTCCCGACGCCCCCGTACGCCAGGGCGGCGACCCGCCCCCGGTGCCCCTTGCCCGCCACCTGGGGAGTGTGTTCTCGTGGTGACCTTCGGATGATCCACGCTGGTTCAGGGGGGTACGGGTGACATCCACGGCCGCCGGCACCGGTCAACTGCTGGCCATCAGCGATCTGCACATCGGGTACGCGGAGAACCGCGCCCTGGTCGAGCGGATGCGCCCGGAGACCGACGACGACTGGCTCCTGGTGGCGGGCGATGTCGCCGAGACCGTCGCCGACATCGAGTGGGCCCTGCGCACCCTCGCGGGCCGCTTCCGCAAGGTCGTCTGGGCCCCCGGCAACCATGAGCTGTGGACCCACCCCAAGGACCCCGTCACCCTCCGCGGCGTCCCGCGCTACGAGCATCTCGTCGCCCTCTGCCGCGACCTCGGCGTCGTCACCCCCGAGGACCCCTACCCCCTCTGGCAGACCCCCGAGAGCCCGGTCGCCGTCGCCCCCCTCTTCCTCCTCTACGACTACTCCTGGCTCCCCGCCGGCAGCACCACCAAGGAACAGGGACTGGAGTACGCCCACTCCACCGGGATCGTCTGCACCGACGAGTTCCTCCTCCACCCCGACCCGTATCCCACCCGCGAGGCCTGGTGCCGCGCCCGGGTCGCCCACACCGAGGCCCGCCTCGCCGCGCTCCCGGAGGACCTCCCCACCGTCCTCGTCAACCACTACCCCCTGGACCGCCACCCGACCGAGGTGCTCTGGCACCCCGAGTTCGCCATGTGGTGCGGCACCGGCCTCACCGCCGACTGGCACCACCGCTTCCGCGTCCGCACCATGGTCTACGGCCATCTGCACATCCCGCGGACCACCTTCCACGAGGGCGTCCGCTTCGAGGAGGTCTCCGTGGGCTACCCGCGCGAGTGGCGGCAGCGCGACGAACCCCCCGGCAAGCTGCGCCGGATCCTGACCGAGGAGGTCGCCGCCCGGTGATCGAGGAGCTGCTGCCCGCCTCCGTGGTCGCGGTGGAGACCTTCGCCCACGACGACGCCGCCGAGGCGGCCCTCTACCCCGAGGAGGCGGCCCGCGTCGAGCGGGCCGTCCCCAAACGGCGCCGCGAGTTCGCCACCGTGCGGATGTGCGCGCGGGCCGCCATGGAAAGGCTCGGCGTCCCGCCCCACCCCGTCCTGCCCGGCGAGCGGGGCGCCCCCGGCTGGCCCGAGGGGCTGGTCGGCAGCATGACCCACTGCGAGGGCTACGCCGCCGCCGCGCTCGCCCGCGCCGGTGACCTCGCCTCGCTCGGCGTCGACGCCGAACCCCACGGCCCGCTCCCCGACGGGGTCCTGGAGGCGGTGGCACTGCCCGCCGAGCGCGACCGTCTCGCCCGGCTGACCGCCCACCGCCCCGACCTGCACTGGGACCGGCTGCTGTTCAGCGCGAAGGAGTCCGTCTACAAGGCGTGGTTCCCCCTGACCGGCGCCTGGCTCGACTTCTCCGAGGCGGACATCGACCTGACCCCCGACCCGGCGACCCCCGACACACCGGCCTCCGGCACCCTGCGCGCCGAACTCCTCGTCCCCGGCCCACTGATCGCGGGCCAGCGCCTGCGGTACTTCGAGGGCCGCTGGACGATCCAGCAGGGGTTGGCGACCACGGCGGTTGCGGTGCCGTTGGGGTGACGGGGCCCGTGCCGGGCGGCGTCGGTCGTGACGTCCCTCCGAGGGTGACTCGGCATGGGTTGATGCGCGGTGCCGGGCGGCGTCGGTCGTGACGTCCCTCCAGGACTGACCCGGCACGGGTTGGTGCGCGGTGCCGGGCGACGGCTGTGACCGTCCCGCCGGACTGACTCGGCACCGAGTCGCCGCCCCCGCCGGACCGCGTCGCGGCTCGGCCCCGGCATGGAGCGCCACGCCGGGCAGGCGTCGGTCGCGACCGTCCCCCGGGACCAACCCGGCACAGCGGCCCCCAGCCGGACCGCGTCACGGCACCGACCCGGCGCGGAGCGCCACGCCGGACGGCATCGGCCCGACCGCCACCCCACGACTGACCCGGCGCAGAGGCGCCGCGCCGAACAATGTCGGCTATCACCGTCACCCCGGCACCCACCCGGCACAGCCGCACCGCTCCGCGTCGCCGCGAGGTCATCACGCCCGTGACCCCCCGGACGGCGGGCACCACCTGCCCAGCATCCGGAAGAGCGCCTCCTCGTTGCCGCTCAGTCCCGCCTCCGCCAGTGCCCGATCGGCCTCGGCGAGCACGGCCGGGGGCACCAGGGGTGGCCGACCGGTCCCGGGTGGCCCGGCATCCATGTCGCAGGCCGCCCTGACCGTGTGCAGCAGGCGCAGATACGCCTGGAGGGCGGCGCGTTCACGATCGGTCGGCAGTGCGGTCTGCATGGGGTGGCTCTCCCTCGCCTGGATCCACGCACCCGGACATCCCGGGACGCAACCTCCAGCTTGCCAACCCCCACTGACAATCCGTCCGGACCACACGAGGGGCGCCGCCCGAAGTCCCCCGGAAGTCCTCCCGAGGTCCCTTGGAAGCAAGTCCTCCCGAAGTCCCCGGCCAGTCAGCCGTGGAGCCCCCGCCAGTCAGCCGTGAAGCCCCCGGCAGTGAGCCTTGAAGTCCCCGCAAGTCAGCCCTGGAGCCCCCGACAGTGACCTTGAAGTCCCCCACAGTGAGCCTCGAAGCCCCCGGAGGGACCCGCTCCCTCGCCACTACTCCCGCCCCAAATACCCCAACGACGCCTCGATCCGCCCCGCCAGGTCGTCGCGTCGGCCGCGCTGCGTCGCGCCGCCCAGCCAGGACCGGCAGCGGCTGGCCAGGAGGAGGCCGAAGGTCTCGGCGTCCTTCTCCTGCGCGAGGTCGAAGCGGGTGCGGGCGGCGACCGCGCGGACCGTCGCTTCGAGGTCGGCCTCGTCCCGCAGCAGCCGCGCGGCGACCGTCGTCCCCTCCAGATGGTGGCCGTCGTGACCGGCGGCCATGTGCCACAGTTCGTGGCCCAGGATGACCAGTTGGTGGTCCGGCGCGGTGCGTTCCTCGACCACCACCAGGTCCTGGTCGGCGAGGTCGATCCACAGCCCGCTCGCCGCGCTGTGCGGGAACGCCGCCGTGCGGAAGAGGACGGGGCGGCCCCGGCGGCGGCTCATCGCGTCGCACAGGGCCCGGTGGAGATCGGCGGGCGGCGCGGGCACGGGGAGGGCCAGCTCCTCGACCAGCGCGCCGCACAGACGGCGCATGTCCTTACCGATGCGCACAGACACTCCCCACGGTCCCGGCTCTCACCTGCTCTACGAATCGGGCCGTTTGACGCTCTCCAGCAGCATGTCCAGCCATTCGGCGACCTTGTCGCGGTGCTGATCGGTGGGCAGTTGGGCGGCACGCCAGGCGATGCCCCGCACCCCGTGGTCCTGGAGCAGCTTCTCCAGGGGGTCCTCGGTGGCGACCCGTGCCGCCGCCGCGCGGTCCCGGTCGGCGAGTCTCTGGAGCAGTTCCTGCTCGGTGCGCTGAAGGGTGTCGGCGAGCGCCTCGGGGTCCTCGGCGGTGAGGAATCCGGCGTGCACCCGGAAGAACCGCTGGATGGCGTCGCAGTGCTCCATGGTCGGCCGCCGGTCGCCGTTGATGAGCGCACCGGCCTGCTGTCGGGACATCCCGGCGCCGTCCGCGATCTCCTGCTGGGTGTGGCGGCGGCCGTTCGGCTTGAGGCGGGTGCGGCGCAGCAGGTCGAGACGCTGGAGGAAGCGCGCCTGCACATCGGGCTCACCGGCGGCCCGCCCGGCGAGCAGCTCCCGCACCACGGGCTCGGGGACCCCGCAGGCCACCGAGAGCCGGGAGATGTCGAAGATCTCGGCGTGCGGGATGCCCAGCCGGTCGGTGAGCGCGGTCACGCGGTCGACGACGGCCGACAGCACCGCCGACGCGGCGGCGTCCTGAACCTCGTAGCCATCCGTCACCGACGTGTCTCCTACGTTTCTCACAGCCATCTCTCAAGCGGTTGCCGTGAACTTCCCGGAGCGTAGCGGTTCGTTCGAACTCACATCCAGGTCTCGCCACAACTGTGGCCTATTTCAGCCGTCAACCGTCGCAGAATGCCACGATAGTTGACACAGCAAGGTTTTGGGCAGCAGGATCAATGCGCCGCGAGAAGGCCGCATAGGCAAGAGGGGTGACCTCCCGATGGCGAACCAGGCAGGTGGGCAGCGGTCCGCACCGCAGTCCCTCCCCGCGAGCCGTGAGGCCCAGGCGTACCTTCAGGACTACGCCTCGCTCCTCGACGCCCTCTCCTTCCCGTCCTTCGTGGTGGACCGCAGCTGGGACGTGGTGCTGGCGAACAGCGCGTTCGAGACACTTTTCCGCGAGGTCGGCCCCCATCCCACGGCCATGCCGCACGACAACTTCCTGCGGTTCGTCCTCTTCCATCCGGACGCGAACACCGTGCTCGGCGACCATGAGCCGCAGTGGTGCCTGCCGATGCTGGCCCAGTTCGCGTCCTCGGTCGAGCGCCACAGCCATGACCACCAACTCCAGTCCATCCGCCGGGACATCGCGCAGGACCCGATCATGGAGGCGGCCTTCCGCCAGGGCCTGCCGCACTGGATCCGGGCGATGGGGGAGTACGCCTTCGAGCACGACGGCGCGGTCCGCCCGCTGCTCCACCCGGACCCGCGCTGGGGTGCCACCGACTGCCGGGTGGTCGGCGAGACCCCCCGGGCGCTGCGGGAGCTGGGCTTCACCCGGTTGACCCTGGTCCTGCGCGAGACCCGCAAGCCGACCGCCGCACCGCGGCGCCACCGCCGGGAGCGGCGGGTCGGCGCGAGCCATCTGAGCGTGGTCCGCACCCCCGAAATCTGACCGGGCACCGTCGGCGTTCAGGTCGCCGACGGCGCCTCGGTCGAAACCTCGACCCGTAGCCGCAGCCACACCCACGGCCACAGCCAAACCCGGAGCCATCCCGTCGCCGCGCGTCGATGGCGGGTCGCGGGTCGCGGGTCCGCGTGCGCGGCGCCGCCCGATGCCGGTGCGCCGCCCCACAAGCCCGCCTCCGGTGCGCCACGCCACAAGCCCCCCCCCGCCGGTACGCCACCCCACAAGCCCCCCCCGCCCTTGAGCCCGCCCCCCACAAACCCCCCGTACGCAATCGCGCAAGCCCCCCTCCCCGGCCGCGCCCGCCCCTCCCCACCCCCCGCCTCAAAATCACTCCCGCTACGCAAGCCGCTTGCGCACCTTGCGCTATTCTTGCGGGCATGACGCGACGACTTGCTGAAGTGGCGAAGAAGGTCGGGGTCAGCGAAGCGACGGTGAGCCGGGTGCTGAACGGCAAGCCGGGAGTCTCCGCGGCCACCCGGCAGTCGGTGCTGTCCGCGCTCGACGTGCTCGGCTACGAACGCCCCACCCAGCTGCGCGGCGAGCGCGCCCGGCTGGTCGGACTGGTCCTGCCGGAACTCCAGAATCCGATCTTCCCGGCGTTCGCGGAGGTGATCGGCGGGGCGCTGGCGCAGCTCGGGCTGACCCCGGTGCTGTGCACCCAGACCAAGGGCGGGGTCTCTGAGGCGGACTATGTGGAGCTGCTGCTCCAGCAGCAGGTCTCCGGCGTGGTCTTCGCCGGCGGGCTCTTCGCGCAGCAGGACGCCCCGCACGACCACTACCGGCTGCTCGCCGACCGGAACATCCCGGTGGTGCTGGTCAACGCCGCCATAGAGCATCTCGGCTTCCCCGGTGTCTCCTGCGACGACGCGGTCGCCGTGCAGCAGGCGTGGCGGCATCTCGCCTCCCTCGGGCATGAGCGGATCGGCCTGGTGCTGGGCCCCGGCGACCATGTGCCCTCGGCCCGCAAGCTGGCCGCTGCCCGCGAGGTGGCGGGCGGTGAGCTGCCCGAGGAGCATGTGGCGCGGGCGATGTTCTCCATCGAGGGCGGGCACGCCGCCGCGGCCAAGCTCATCGACCGCGGGGTGACCGGCTTCATCTGTGCCAGCGACCCCCTCGCGCTCGGGGTGGTCCGGGCCGCCCGCCGCAAGGGTCTCGACGTGCCCTCGCGGATCTCCGTGGTCGGCTACGACGACTCCGCGCTGATGAACTGCACCGAGCCCCCGCTGACCACCGTCCGCCAGCCCATCGAGTCGATGGGCCGGGCCGTGGTGGAGCTGCTCAATGCGCAGATCGGCGGCAGTGCGGTGCCCACCGAGGAGCTGCTCTTCGAGCCGGAACTGGTGGTGCGCGGTTCCACCGCGCAAGCGCCGCGCGATTGAATCGCGCCAGACCGCCGCTGGCTGTCAATTTATTGCAATCTCTGCGCGACATATTGCGTGGCGATGCTGTCGGTGCTTGAGTGTGCGACGCCCACCCGCTCCGCCCGATGGGGCTCAGCGCTCCTGCCCAAAGGGGTCCACCGATGAGAAGCTCCGGGTTCCGCCGCACCTTTGTCACCCTCGCCGCCGGTGCCATGTCCCTCACCGCCCTGACCGCGTGCGGTTCGGGCGACGAGGGCGCCGCGAGCGGCAAGACCCAGATCACGGTCAACTGCATGCCGCCCAAGAGTGCCAAGGTCGACCGGAAGTTCTTCGAGGACGATGTCGCCGCCTTCGAGAAGGCCAACCCGGACATCGACGTCGTCCCGCACGACGGCTTCCCCTGTCAGGACCCGAAGACCTTCGACGCCAAGCTGGCCGGTGGCCAGATGGAGGACGTGTTCTACACGTACTTCACCGACGCCAAGCATGTCGTCGACATCGACCAGGCCGCGGACCTGACCCCGTACATCAAGGAACTCAAGAGCTACGAGACCATCCAGCAGCAGCTGCGGGACATCTACACCGTCGACGGCAAGATCTACGGCGTTCCGCGTACCGGCTACTCGATGGGCCTGATCTACAACAAGGCGCTCTTCGAGGAGGCCGGTCTCGACCCCGACCAGCCGCCCGCCACCTGGGACGAGGTCCGCACCGCCGCCAAGAAGATCGCCGAACTCGGCGACGGCACCGTCGGCTACGCCGACTACAGCGCCCAGAACCAGGGCGGCTGGCACTTCACCGCCGAGCTGTACTCCCAGGGCGGCGATGTGGTCAGCGCGGACGGCAAGTCGGCCACCATCGACACCCCCGAGGGCAAGGCCGTCCTCCAGACCCTGCACGACATGCGCTGGACCGACGAGTCCATGGGCACCAAGCAACTCCTCGTCATCAACGACGTCCAGCAGATGATGGGCTCCGGCAAGCTCGGCATGTACCTCTCCGCCCCCGACAACATCCCGATCCTGGTCAAGGAGAAGGGCGCCACCTACGAGGACATGGCCATCGCGCCCATGCCCGGCGGCAACGGCACCCTCATCGGCGGCGACGGCTACATGTTCAACAAGACGGCCAGCCCCGAGGAGATCAGGGCCGGGCTGAAGTGGCTCGACGCCATGTTCCTCACCCCCGGTGACGGCTTCCTCGGCGACTACGCCCGCGCCAAGGAGAACGACGCCCCGGTCGGCCTGCCCGAGCCCCGGCTGTTCACCGGCGCCGCCGACGAGAAGGACCAGCAGGTCAAGGAAGCCAACGCCAATGTCCCGGTGGAGAACTACCAGCCCTTCCTGGACGGCAACCAGAGCCTCGACATGAAGATCGAGCCGCCCAGCGCCCAGCAGATCTACTCCGTCCTGGACGGCGTCGTCTCCGCCGTCCTCACCAAGGAGGACGCGGACATCGACGGACTGCTGAAGGACGCCTCCGGCAAGATCGACGACATCCTCGCCCGGGGCTGACCCGCGATGACCAAGACGGCACAACGGCGGACCGTGACCAAGGTCGCGGTCCGCCCGGTCGAGGCGGCGCCCCCGGCAGGGGACCGGGGGCGGCGCCGCCTCACCGACCAGGTCCGCGCCTACGGCTTCCTCGTCGGCGGACTGATCTGCTTCGCGCTGTTCTCCTGGTGGCCCGCGATCCGCGCGGTCGTGATCGCCTTCCAGAAGTACACCCCCGGCTCGGCGCCCGAGTGGGTCGGCACGGAGAACTTCACCCGGGTCTGGGGCGACCCGGAGTTCGCCGCGGCCTGGAAGAACACCTTCACCTTCACCGTGCTCGCCCTGCTCATCGGCTTCGCGATCCCGTTCGTGCTCGCCCTGGTGCTCAATGAACTGCGCCACGCCAGATCGTTCTTCCGGATCGTGGTCTACCTCCCGGTGATGATCCCGCCGGTGGTCTCCGCCCTGCTGTGGAAGTGGTTCTACGACCCCGGCACCGGCCTCGCCAACGAGGCACTGCGCTTTCTGCACCTGCCGACCTCGAACTGGTCCAACGGCGCCGACACCGCCCTGGTCTCCCTGGTCATCGTCGCCACCTGGGCCAATATGGGCGGCACGGTGCTGATCTACCTCGCCGCGCTCCAGTCCATCCCGGGCGAGCTGTACGAGGCCGCCGAACTCGACGGCGCCAACATCTTCCAGCGCGTCCGCCATGTCACGATCCCGCAGACCCGGTTCGTGATCCTGATGCTGATGCTGCTCCAGATCATCGCCACGATGCAGGTGTTCACCGAACCCTTCGTCATCACCGGCGGCGGCCCCGAGAACGCCACGGTCACCGTGCTCTATCTGATCTACAAGTACGCCTTCCTCTACAACGACTTCGGCGGCGCCTGCGCGCTGAGCGTGCTGCTCCTGCTCTTCCTCGGCGCCTTCTCCGCGATCTATCTGCGGCTCACCCGCTCCGAGGGGGACAGCGCATGAGCACCCGTACCCTCGTCTCCCCGGCGTCCCTGGCCCGCCCGCGCGGCAGGGCCGTCTACTGGAGCGTCTTCGCCGGGGTCGTCCTGCTGTTCGCGCTGGCGTTCCTGTTCCCCGTCTACTGGATGGTCACCGGCGCGATGAAGTCGCCGGACGAGGTCGCCCGGACGCCTCCCACCCTGATCCCCGACAACTGGGAGATCACCGGGTACACCGACGCCTGGGAACTGATGGACCTGCCCACCCATCTGTGGAACACGGTGGTGCAGGCGGCCGGCGCCTGGTTCTTCCAGATCGTGCTCTGCACCGCCGCCGCCTACGCCCTGTCCAAACTGCGGCCGGTGTTCGGCAACATCATCCTCGGCGGCATCCTGGCCACCCTGATGGTCCCGGCGCAGGCCCTCGTCGTCCCGAAGTACCTCACTGTCGCCGATCTCGGGCTGCTCAACGATCCGCTGGCGATCTGGCTGCCGGCCGTCGCCAACGCCTTCAACCTCTATCTGCTCAAACGGTTCTTCGACCAGATCCCCCGCGATGTGCTGGAGGCCGCCGAGATCGACGGCGCCGGAAAGCTGCGCATCCTCTGGTCGATCGTCCTGCCCATGTCCCGGCCGGTGCTCGGCGTCGTGTCGATCTTCGCCCTGGTCGCCGTCTGGCAGGACTTCCTCTGGCCGCTGATGGTCTTCTCCGACACCGGCAAACAGCCCATCAGCGTGGCACTGGTCCAGCTCTCGCAGAACATCCAGCTGACCGTGCTGATCGCCGCCATGGTGATCGCCAGTATCCCGATGGTCGCGATGTTCCTGATCTTCCAGCGCCACATCATCGCCGGGATCAGCGCGGGCAGCACCAAGGGCTGACACCCGCCGCCCCCCACGACCGACAGAAAGGCCAGCATCGTGGCACAGCCCACCCCTGCCCGGACACACGCCGACTGGTGGCGCTCCGCCGTCATCTACCAGGTGTACGTGCGCAGCTTCGCGGACGGCGACGGCGACGGCACCGGCGATCTCGCCGGGGTCCGCACCCGGCTGCCGTACCTCGCCGAACTCGGCGTCGACGCCCTGTGGTTCACCCCGTGGTACCTCTCACCACTGAAGGACGGCGGCTACGACGTCGCCGACTACCGGACCATCGACCCGGCCTTCGGCACCCTCGCCGAGGCCGAGAAGCTCATCGCCGAGGCGCGTGAGCTGGGCATCCGCACCATCGTGGACATCGTGCCCAACCATGTCTCCGACCAGCACCCCTGGTTCCGGGCGGCACTGGCCGCCGGGCCCGGCAGCCCCGAGCGCGAGCTGTTCCACTTCCGGCCCGGCCGCGGCGAACAGGGCGAGATCCCGCCCAACGACTGGCCCTCCCAGTTCGCCGGCTCCACCGAACCGGTCTGGACCCGGCTGCCCGACGGCGAGTGGTACCTGCATCTGTTCACCCCAGAGCAGCCCGACCTCAACTGGGACCACCCGGCGGTGCGCCGCGAGCACGAGGACGTACTGCGCTTCTGGTTCGAACGGGGCGTGGCCGGCGTCCGCATCGACTCCGCCGCCCTGCTCGCCAAGGACCCCGAGCTGCCCGACTTCGTCGAGGGCGAGGACCCCAACCCCTTCATCGACCGCGATGAACTCCACGACATCTACCGCTCCTGGCGCCAGGTCGCCGACGACTACGACGGCATCTTCGTCGGCGAGGTCTGGCTCCCCGACACCGAGCGCTTCGCCCGCTATCTGCGCCCCGACGAACTGCACACCGCGTTCAACTTCTCCTTCCTGTCCTGCCCCTGGGACCCGGCCAAGCTGCGCTCCTCCATCGACGAGACCCTCGCCGAGCACGCCCCCGTCGGCGCCCCCGCCACCTGGGTGCTCTGCAACCACGACGTCACCCGTACGGCCACCCGCTACGGGCGTGAGGACACCGCCTTCGCCTTCGCCACCAAAGCCTTCGGCACCCCCACCGACCTGGCCCTCGGCACCCGCCGCGCCCGCGCCGCCGCGCTGCTCTCGCTGGCCCTGCCCGGCGCGGTCTATCTCTACCAGGGCGAGGAACTGGGCCTGCCGGAGGCGGACATCCCGCTGGACCGCATCGAGGACCCGATGCACTTCCGCTCCGGCGGCATCGACCCCGGCCGCGACGGCTGCCGGGTCCCGCTGCCCTGGAATGCCGACGCGCCGCACGCCGGTTTCGGCTCCCAGCAGGAACCCTGGCTGCCCCAGCCGGCCGGCTGGTCGGCGTACGCCGCCGATCTCCAGGACGGTGACCCCGGGTCGATGCTGCGGCTGTACCGCGAGGCGATCCGGCTCCGTCCGGCGTTCGGTGAGGCGCCGCTGACCTGGCAGGACGCCCCGGCCGGGGTGCTGCACTTCCGCCGCGCGGACGGCGCCCACTGTGTGGTGAACCTCGGCGCGGACTCCGTCGAGCTGCCCGCGCACACCGAACTCCTGCTCGCCAGCGGCCCGCTGGACGACACGGGCCGGCTGCCGCGGGACACGGCGGTGTGGCTCCGCACCTGAGCCGTGCCGCCGCCCGGTCCAGGGCCCGCAGGGGCTGACGTCCCCCGTCGGGCCCTGGACCGCCCGCCCGCACCTTTCGTCCCCTCACTCCCTTCGTCCCCTCACTCCCTTCGTTCCCCGCTCCTTTCGTCCCCCCTTCCTTTCGTCCCCCGCCCGAAAGGTCCGGCAGCGTCTGCTCGCCCGGACCGCGGGTCGGTAGCGACCGCGACTCCCCGTGCCGGACCGCGTGACCGCTCCCGCGGCCCGGCGCGGGGCTCCAGTTCCGCCCCTCGACGCCCTGCCGCACCGCTCGTACCGCCGGGTTTCACGCCCGCGCCATCGCACCCTTCCCTGTCGTTCGGTGCTCTTGGAACACTCCTTCCGCGCGCGAATCAACACCATCCGGCCGGTCGCGGCTCACCAGGACGAGAGGTCGTTCCGTCATGTCCGAAGTCAATCGGCGCAGATTCCTCCAGATCGCGGGCGCCACCACGGCGTTCTCCGCGCTGTCGAGCAGCATCGAGCGCGCCGCCGCGCTCCCGGCACACCACCGCAAGGGGACCATCGAGGACGTCGAGCACATCGTCGTCCTGATGCAGGAGAACCGCTCCTTCGACCACTACTACGGCGCCCTGCGCGGCGTGCGCGGCTTCGGCGACCCGCGCCCGGTCGTGCTCGACAGCGGCAAGCCGGTGTGGCACCAGACCCAGAACGGCACCGAGGTGCTGCCCTTCCACCCGGACGCCGACGACCTCGGCATGCAGTTCCTGGAGGGCCTGCCGCACGCCTGGCCCGACGGCCAGCACGCCTACCACGGCGGCAAGTACGACCGCTGGCTGCCCGCCAAGGGCACCACCACCATGGCGTATCTGACCCGCGAGGACATCCCCTTCCACTACGCCCTCGCGGACAAGTTCACCGTCTGCGACGCCTACCACTGCTCGTTCATCGGCTCGACCGACCCCAACCGCTATTACCTGTGGTCCGGCTACACCGGCAACGACGGCAAGGGCGGCGGCCCGGTCCTCGGCAACGAGGAACTCGGCTACGGCTGGACCACCTACCCGGAGCGGCTGGAGGCGGCCGGGATCTCCTGGAAGATCTACCAGGACATCGGCGACGGCCTGGACGCGGCCGGCCACTGGGGCTGGATCTCCGACGCCTACCGGGGCAACTACGGTGACAACTCGCTCCTCTACTTCGACCGGTACCGCGACGCCCGCCCCGGCGACCCCTGGTTCGACAAGGCCCGCACCGGCACCGACGTCAAGAACGGCGACGGCTACTTCGACCGGCTGCGCGCCGATGTCACGGCGGGCACCCTTCCGCAGATCTCCTGGATCGCCGCCCCGGAGGCGTTCTCCGAGCACTCCAACTGGCCCACGAACTACGGCGCCTGGTACATAGCCCAGGTCCTGGACGCCCTCACCGCCAACCCGGCGGTCTGGGCGAAGACCGCCCTGTTCATCACCTATGACGAGAACGACGGCTTCTTCGACCATGTGGTGCCGCCGCTGCCGCCGAGGAACGCCGCCCAGGGCAAGTCCACCGTCGATGTCGCCCCGGACCTCTTCCAGGGCGGCGGCGGCCGGGCCGCCGGTCCCTACGGCCTCGGCCCGCGCGTGCCCATGCTGGTCGTCTCCCCCTGGAGCAAGGGCGGATACGTCTGCTCCGAGACCCTCGACCACACCTCCATCGTCCGCTTCATGGAGCGCCGCTTCGGCGTCGAGGAGCCCAACATCTCGCCCTGGCGGCGCGCGATCTGCGGTGATCTGACCGCCGCGTTCGACTTCTCCCGCAAGGACGCCAAGCCCGCCCGGCTGCCGGACACCGACGCCTACGAGCCGCCGGACCGCGACCGCCACCCCGACTACCGGCCCACCCCGCCGGCCGACCCCGACATGCCGAGGCAGGAGCGCGGCTCGCGCCCCACCCGCCCCCTGAAGTACGCCCCGCTGGTCGACGGCTCGGCCGACACCGGGACCGGGAGGTTCACGCTCAGCTTCGCCTCCGGCGCCAGGGCCGGTGCCGCCTTCCTGGTCACCTCCGGCAACCGCACCGACGGCCCCTGGCAGTACACCACCGAGGCCGGCAAGACCCTCGCCGACACCTGGAACTCGGCCTATTCCGGCGGCTCCTACGATCTGACCGCGCACGGCCCCAACGGCTTCCTGCGCACCTTCCGGGGCGGCAACGCGACCCCCGGCCCCGAGGTCACCGCCCGCCACGACGGCGACGACCTCGAACTGACCCTCACCCACCACGGCACCACCACCGTCACCCTGAGGCTCACCAACGCCTACGGCGGCCGGGACCGCACCGTCCGGCTCCGGCCCGGCGCGCGCTCCACCCTCACCGTCGACCTCGCGCGCAGCCGCCGCTGGTACGACCTCACCGTCACCTCGGACGCCGACCCCGCGTTCCTGCGGCGCTTCGCCGGCCATGTCGAGAACGGCCGCCCGGGAGTGAGCGACCCGGCGATCATGACTGACTAGGAGCGCTCACGGCGGTGTCGGGTGCCCCGGTCCGGTCATCGGTCTCCCGGGCCTGCCGGGGCGTCGGCAGACCCGCGAGGGCGGCCGGGGCGGTGGCCGGGGCGGTGGCCGTGCGCCGGGCCTCGGCCCGGGAGAGCAGGATCACGCCCCAGGCGGCCAGCCCCGCGCCCGCCACGGCGAGCAGCACCCCCGCCGCGCCGCCCCGGAACCGCTCGCCCAGCAGGGTCAGCCCGATCGCGGCGGCGGCCACCGGGTTGGCGAGGGTGACCAGGGCGAGCGGGGCGCCGAGCCCATCGCGGTAGGCGGTCTGGGACAGCAGCAGCCCGCCGGTCGCCAGCGCCGCGACCAGGACGGCGACCCCGGCGACCTGGAGGCCGAACGGTGATCCGGAACCGTCGGTGGCGGCCACCGTCACGGTCTGGGTGAGCGCCGAGGCGACCCCGGAGGCGACGCCGGACGCGGTGGCGTGCCGCAGGCCAGGCCGGACCCCGGGACGGCACAGGACACCGATGAACACCGCCGTCGCGCCGGAGACCAGCAGCGCCTCACGGACGCTCAGCACATCGTCGGGGGCCGGACCGGTCGCCGCCACCAGCAGCGCGGCGAGCCCGGTCAGGGTCAGCGCCGTACCCCGCCACTCGGTCGCGCTGACCCGCCGCCCCGCCAGCCGCGCGCCCAGCGGAACGGCGGCGACCAGGGTCAGCGCCCCGAGCGGCTGGACGACGGTCAGCGGGCCGTAGCGCAGGGCCACCACGTGCAGCAGCGCGCCGGAGGCGTTCAGCAGCACCGAGCCCCACCAGGCGCCGCCGCGCAGCAGCCGCAGCAGTCCGGTGCCGGGGGAGCGGGCGGCGAGGCGCTCCTGGGCCACGGCCGCCGCCGCGTAGCCGACGGCGGACAGCAGGGAGAGGACGACGGCCAGCAGGGAGGCGTTCACCGGCCCGCCCCGACCAGCGGTGGCCGCTCGGCGGGCCGCGCCGCACGGGCCGTACGGCGGGGGCGGCGGGGTTCCGCGCGCGGGACCCGGACGGCGAGCAGGGCCGCGGCGAGCAGGACACCGGCGACGACGGCGTCGAGCCAGTAGTGGTTGGCGGTGCCGACGATCACCAGCAGGGTCAGCAGCGGATGCAGCAGCCACAGCCAGCGCCAGCGGGTCCGGGTGGCCGCGATCAGCCCGACGGCCACCATCAGGGCCCAGCCGAAGTGCAGGGAGGGCATCGCCGCGAACTGGTTGGAGAGGGTGTCGGTGGCGGGCGGGCCGTAGACCGACGGGCCGTAGACGCGGCCGGTGTCGACGAGTCCGGTCTCGGCGAGCATCCGGGGCGGGGCCAGCGGGAACGCCAGATGCAGCACGAGGGCGGCGGCGGTGAGGGCGGCGAGCACCCGGCGGGCCCAGACGTAGTGGCCGGGGCGGCGCAGATAGAGCCAGACCAGGAAGGCGACCGTGGCCGGGAAGTGGACGGTGGCGTAGAAGGTGTTGACGGCCCGTATCAGGGTGTCGCCGTGCAGGAACAGGGCCTGCACCGAGGCTTCGTCGGGCAGCCGCAGCACCCGCTCCCAGTGCCAGATGTCCCGGGCGTTGCGGAACGCCTCGGCGGTGTGGCCGTCGGCGAGATGCCGACCGAGCTTGTAGACGAGGTAGAGCCCTGCGACGAGCAGCAGCTCCCGGACGATCGGCGGGCGTTGCGGAGGATCGGACTCCGCCCCGGCAGGCTCGGCTGCTTCACGCATCCCCCGGCCCTTCACTCATGGTGCACGCATCCGATGCATGCCTCTTGCATCGATACTGGTTCGTATCGATACGCCAGTGTACCGATACGAATTAGTACCGGTAGACTGGCGTACCGGTGGCGTTCGGCACACCTGGTTTTCGCGCCACCGGATCGCAGACCGCAGGCGATGAGGAGAAGAGCCATGACGTCGCAGGCCGCGGACCGACCGGAGACGGTCGGCGCCTCGCGCCGCTCCAAGCTGACGCCCGAGCGTGAGCAGGAGTTCTACGACGCCGTGATCCGGCAGCTCCATCAGTGCGGCTACGACGCGGTCACCATGGAGGGCATCGCCGCCAGCACCCGGTGCAGCAAGTCCACGCTCTACCGGCAGTGGCGGACCAAACCGGAGTTCGTGGCGGCGGCGCTGCGCGCCCGGCGGCGGGTCCGCTTCGCCGACGTCGACACGGGTGCGCTCGCCACCGATCTGCTGCTGGCCGCCCGGCAGGCCGGGGAGGCGTCCGACGACGACACCCGGCTGTTCCAGGCCCTCGGTCACGCCGTCGTCCAGGACCGGCGGCTCGGCCAGGCGCTGCGCGAGGCCGTGGTGGAGCCGGAGGTCGCCGCGCTCCGGGAGATCCTGCGGCGCGGGGTGGCCCGCGGGGAGGTGCCCGAGGGGCATCCGGCGCTGGAGTTCGTGGCGGCGATGATGCTGGGGGTGCTGCGCGCCCGCCCGGTCCTGGAGGGGCGGCACGCGGACCCGGACTATCTCGCGCGGTTCGTGGAGGTCGCCGTGCTGCCGGCCCTGGGACTCACGGCGCCGGGCGGACCGGACCTCTTACCCACGACGACGCCCTCGGCTTCCTGACCGCCGACGTTCCGACCCTCGGCTTCCTGACCGCCGGCTTCTCGACTGCCGGTTGTCCGGCCGCCGGGTTTCCGACGGGTCGGCTTCCTGACCGTCGGCTTCCAGACCCAGGCCGCCGTCCCGGTACCACCGGGCGGTGACCTGTCCGCGCCGCACCGTGGGGACGGGGGCGGCGCGCACCCCCGGCCGGGTGGGGTTCCTCCAGAGCGGAGAGGCACCTCACCCGGCCGACCTGGGGCCGGGGCGGCTCAGACCCCCTGACCGGCGGTGCCGCCGCCGCCCGAGGACTCCTTGATGCCCTCGGCTATCTCGTCCAGCACGGCCTCGGTCTCGCCCGCGTCGACCCCGATACGGATGATCACCATCTGCTCCGGGTTGGCCGGGGACGGGAACACCAGCGACTCGACGATGCCGTCGGCGCCCTTGCTGGTGACCGCCTTCCAGCGGACCTGGTAGCCCTTCTGCCCGGCCACCGTGACCGCCTCGGACAGCAGCACGTCGTGCGAGGTGATCGCCCCGTAGGTGGTACCGCCGTAGGACTCCTCCGCGTTGGCCTCGATGTCGGCCTTCGCGATCTCCTCCGGGGTGGTGCCCTCGGTGCCGTGCGCGATGGCGGGGGCCGAGTAGGCGCCGCCCTTGGTGCAGCTCTTGGCGGGGTCGCCGGGGCAGTCGTAGGTGTCGTCGGAGGTGATCTGCGCGCCGACGCTCATCGCCTGCCCGGTCCAGCCCTCCGGCACCTCGAAGCTGATGGCGTTGATCGGGTCGGACAGCGTGCCCCCGCCCTCGACCTCCGGCGGCGCGGACTGCTGCGGCGGGGCCGACTGACCGCCCTCCCCGCCACCGGGCCCGCCCTCGCCCTCACCGAAGGGGGCGCCGTCCCGGTTGGGTCCGCTGGGGCTCGGCGCGCTGTCGCCCGCCCGGTCGCTGCCGCTGTCGTTGCTGGTCAGGGCATAGACACCGACACCGATGCTGGCGAGTACGGCGGCGGCGACACCGATCGCGATCCCGATCCGCAGCCCCTTGCGCCGGGGCGGCACGGGCTGCCCCGGGTACCCGGGATAGGCGGGGTGGCCGCCGAGGTACTCGGGCTGGCTGAGCTGCCCGTACTGACCGGGCTGCCCCGGCTGGCCGGGCGGCGGATAGCCGGGCCCCGGGTACGCCTGCTGCCCCGGATACGCGGGGTAGGCGGGCGGCGGTACGGGGTGGGTGGCCGGATCGAGGGGTCCCGCCGGGGGAGCGGCGGGCGCGGGGGGAGCGGGGGAGTCCGCCGGAGGATCGGCGGGCGCCTTGCCGAGCGGTACGGCGGCGGTGGCCGTCGCCCCCTCGGGAGCGGCGTCGGGGGCGTCGGAGGCGTCGGGAGCCCCGGGCGCGGGCGCCGGGTCCGCGCCCTCGGCCGGCTGCCCCGGGGGACCCCACGCGGCGGCCGGGGCCGCGGGACGGGTCCGCTCCGTCCATGCCTTGCCGTCCCACCAGCGCTCGGTGGGCGGACCGTCACTTGTCTGCCCCGGGTCGGCGTACCACCCGGGAGGAGTCACCTGCGTCATGACCCAACCGTATGAGGCATCTGTGAAAGCGGGATGAGAGGGACCGGCCACAAGTGGCCGAACCTTTCTCAGACGGCTTCGACGATCAGCCGCCGCGGCCCCCCGCCCTCCACCGGCGCCCGGTACGGGAACCCGTGCGCGCCCGGTGTCACGGAGCCCAGGACGCTCGGATGGCGGGCGCCCGTCCCGGCCGCCGTCGTGCCGGGGAGGGCGTGGACGGTGAGACAGCCCAGGACGGCGAAGGCGTACGCCTCCTTGGCGTCGGAGGGCAGGCCCAACGCGTCCGAGGGGCGCACCGGGACGCCGGGCAGGGCGTCCGCCAGCATCGCGGTGAGGGCCGGGTTGCGGGTGCCGCCGCCGGAGGCCAGGACCTCCGTGGCCCCCACCGCGCGGACCGCGTCCGCCACCGTGCGGGCGGTCAGCGCGGTGAGCGTGGCGATGACGTCCTCCGCCGCGAGGGTGGCCCCGACCCCGGCGAGCGCGTCCCGCAGATAACCGGGGTGGAAGAGCTCCTTGCCGGTCGTCTTCGGCGGGGGCGCGCTGTAGTACGGCTCCGTCAGGAGGAGGTCCAGCAGCCCGGGGTGCACCCGCCCCGCCGCCGCGAGACGGCCCTCCGCGTCGTACTCCAGCCGCCCCCCGCTGAAACCCCGGGCCGCCGCGTCGATCAGAGCGCAGCCGGGGCCGGTGTCGAAGGCGGTGCCGTCGGGGGCGGTGAGGTTGGCGATCCCGCCCACGTTCAGGGCGACCGGGGTGCCGGGACGGCCCCGCAGCCACAGGGTGTCGAACAGGCCGACCAGCGGGGCGCCCTGGCCCCCGGCGGCGATGTCCCGGGGGCGGAAGTCCGCGACGACCGGCAGCCCGGTCGCCTCCGCGATCCAGGCGGGCTGGCCCAGTTGCAGGGTGCCGTGCGCGCGGGTGCCGTCCGTCCAGTGGTAGACCGTCTGGCCGTGCGAGGCCACCAGGTCCGCCCGCCCGCCGCACAGTTCCCGGTCCGCGCGCACGGCCGCCGCCGCGAACACCTGCCCGATCCGGGTGTCCAGCCGGCACACCTCCGCCAGCGTCACCGCCGCCGGGGGCAGCGCCGCCGCGAGCAGCTCCCGCACCTCGTCCGGGTAGCGCTCGCTCACCATCCCGAGCGGGCGCAGCCGCAGCACGTCCCCGTCCAGCCGGACATCGGCCGCCGCCGCGTCCACCGCGTCGTACGACGTCCCCGACATCAGCCCGATCACCCGCATGGCCCCCGCCTCGCCCCGGTTCACTCCGCCTCCGCCTCCACCCGCCCGGGTGCGCGCGCCGCGCCCGGCAGCGACGCCAGCGCCAGCGCGCTCACCGCGCAGGCCGCCGCCGCGTAGTACGCCGGGATGTCGGCGTCGCCGGTCCGCTCGATCATCTCCGTGATGATGAGGCCCGCGCAGCCGGAGAACACGGCATTCGACAGCGCGTAGGCGAGTCCGAGGCCGGTGTAGCGGACCGTGGTCGGGAACATCTCCGCCAGCATCGCCGGGCCCGGCCCCGCCATCAGCCCCACCACCGCGCCCGCGCCCAGCACCGCCGCGCCCTTCGCCGCCGCGGACGTCCCGGGGTCCTGGAGGACGCCGAGCAGCGGCAGCGCCAGCACCACCACCAGCACGGCTCCGGCCAGCATCACCGGGCGCCGCCCGATCCGGTCACTGAGCAGCCCGGCGGGCAGGATCGTCACCGCGAAGCCCAGATTGGCCAGGACCGTGGCGAGCAGCGCCTGCTCGAAACTGGCGCCCAGCGTGCTCTGGAGGTACGACGGCAGCACCACGAGGAAGGTGTACCCGGCCGCCGACCAGCCCATCACCCGCCCGGCCCCCAGCGCGATGGCCCCGGCGACCTCGCGCGGGGGCGGCGAGGGCGGCGGGGCCTGT
Source organism: Streptomyces sp. NPDC004610 (assembly GCF_040609715.1). Lineage (NCBI taxonomy): Bacteria > Bacillati > Actinomycetota > Actinomycetes > Kitasatosporales > Streptomycetaceae > Streptomyces > Streptomyces sp. NPDC004610. Next base: position 247,950 of record NZ_JBEXLA010000009.1, read on the forward strand.
AGCGGCTGCGACTTCGGGGACGCGGTCTGCGGTTGCCCGGCCGGGGGTGCCGGTTGCGTGTTCTGGGTCGGCGTTCGCGTCTCCTGGGCCGCCGTGTGCATCTCGTCGGCCGGTGCGTGCGCCTCCTGGGCCGCTGTCCGCACCTCCCGGGTCGCCTTCTGCGTCCCCTGGGCTGCCGCCTCCGTCTCCTTGGCCGCTGTCGGCACCTGCTGGGCCGCCGTGCGGATCTCGTCGGCCGGTGCCTGCGCCTCGTGGGCCGCTGTCCGCACGTCCCGGGTCGTCTTCTGCGTTCCCTGCTCCTGGGCTGCCGCCTCCGTCTCTTTGGCCGCTCCCGTCTCCTGGGCCGCCGTGCGGATCTCGTCGGCCGGTGCGTGCGCCTCCTGGGCCGCTGTCCGCACCTCCCGGGTCGCCTTCTGCGTCCCCTGGGCTGCCGCCTCCGTCGCCCTGGCCGCGGTCCGCACCTCCTGGGCCGCCGCCCCCGTCTCCCGGGCCTCCGGCCCCCGCGCCACCGCCCCCACCCCCGCCCCCCGCGTCGCCCGGAACGCCGGGGTCTCCTCCAGCCGCAACCGCAGCCACAGCGCCGCCGCCCCCAGCGGAACCGCCAGCAGGAACGGCACCCGCCAGCCCCAGGCGTGCAACTGGGTCTGCGTCAGCGTGGCCGATAGGGTCGCCGCCACCCCGGCCCCGCCCAGCAGACCCAGCGCCACCGTGAACGACTGCCACGCCCCGTACAGCCCCCGCCGCCCCTGGGGCGCGAACTCCGTCATCAGGGCCACCGCACCGCCGAACTCCCCGCCCGCCGACAGCCCCTGCACCACCCGCGCCAGCGTCAGCAGCCAGGGCGCGAGCGCGCCGGCCGTCGCGTAGGTCGGCAGCAGCCCGATCAGCGCGGTCGCGCCCGTCATCAGCGACACCACCAGGATCAGCACCGGACGGCGCCCGATCCGGTCCCCCAGCCGCCCGAACACCGCCGCGCCGACCGGCCGGAAGAAGAACGCCAGCGCGAACGACGCGTAGGTGCGCACCAGCGCCTCCGCGTCGCCCCCGCCCTCCGGGGTGAAGAACCGCGCGGCGATGACGGTGGCGAAGTAGCCGTAGACGCCGAACTCGTACCACTCGATGAAGTTGCCCACCGAACCCGCCACCACGGCCCGGACGCCGGGCCGTCGCGGAGCGGGGCCGAGGGGGCCGAGGGGGTCGGACGCCGGGCGGGGAGTGTCGTTCACTCCAGGGCTGTTGACCGGCGGAGCCCCCCCGCAAACCCCCGTCGCGCGCCCCGCGCGTCGCCCGGCGGTACACCGGTTCACCCGACCCGGCACCAGGTGCCCGATACCGGCCACCACGAGGTGCGCCGGAGGGCTACGCTCAATCTCTGTACGTCGTTCGGGCGACTTGGGGAGGTAGCGGGATGACGGAGGCACGGCCCACGGCGGGCGCCCCGGCGGCTCCGCTGTGGGAGCGGGACGAAGAGGTCGCCGCCCTCCGGCAGGCCGTGGAGAGTGTGCGGGCCGAACGCTCCTCCACCGGCAGTCTGCTGATGCTGCGCGGCGACGCCGGACTCGGCAAGACCGCGCTGCTCACCCGGACCCGCAGGATCGCCGAGTCCCTCGGCTGCACCGTCTGGTCCGCCCGCGGCGGCGAGACCCTGCGCTCGGTCCCCTACAACGTGGTCCGCCAGCTCCTCCAGCCCGCGCTGATCTCCCTGCACCCCGAGGAGGCCCGCGACTATCTCGGCGACTGGTTCGACGCCGCCGGCCCCGCCCTCGGCATAGCGGAACCCGGCGGAATCAAGCCAGAACCGCAGGGCGTCTGCGACGGCCTGGTCCTCGCCGTCCGCCGCCTCGCCGACCGGGAATGGCCCCTGGTGCTGCTGATCGACGACGCCCACTGGGCCGACCAGGAGACCCTGCGCTGGCTCACCGCCTTCGCCGAGCGCCTCGACGATCTGCCCGTCCTCGTCGTGGTCGCCCGCAGGCCCGGCGACGTCAGCGGCGACACCGCCCGCCATCTCGACCGGATCGCCGAGCTGAGCGACCGGGTCACCGACCTCAGCGCGCTCACCCCGGACGCCACCGCCGACCTCACCCGCGCCACCGTCGGGCAGCACGCGGACGGACCCTTCTGCCGCCAGGTCTGGGCGGTCACCGCGGGCAACCCCTACGAGACCGTGGAACTCCTGGCCAAGGTCCGCGACAGCGAGATGGAACCCGTCGAGTCCTCCGCCGACGAACTGCGCGACCTCAACCGCTCGGCCCGCGGCGGCGGCCTCGCCAACCGCCTCGGCGAACTCGGCATCAACGCCACCCGCTTCGCCTGGGCCGCCGCCATCCTCGGCAACGGCATCACCGTCGACCTCGTCGCCCAGCTGATCACCGTGGAGCGCCCGGAGGCCCTGCGCTGCGCCGAACTGCTGCGCGGCGCCCGGATCCTCACCGCGCCCGACCCGGCGAACGCCACCGCGGCCGGTGGCGATCTGGAGTTCGTCCACCCGCTGATCGCCTCCGCCGTCTACCACTCCATCCCCGAGGCGCTGCGCACCGCCATGCACGGCATGGCCGCCGAACTGGTCATCGAGTCCGGGCTCGGCGCCGCCGCGGCCTCCCGCCATCTGCTGCACCTCCACCCCGAGGACGACGCCGAGATCGTCGAACAGCTGCGCGAAGCGGCCCGTGAGCATCTCGCCGTCGGCGCCCCGGACGCCGCCCGCGACTGCCTGGAACGCGCCCTGCGGGAACCGCCCCGCGCCCAGGTGCACGCCCAGGTCCTCTTCGAACTCGGCTGTGCCACCCACCTCACCGCGCCCGCCACCACCATCGACCACCTCCAGACCGCGCTGGCCATGCCCGGCCTGGCGGGCCCCGTCCGCGTCGACGCCGTCTTCCGGCTGTCCCAGGCCCTGCTCCACAACGACCAGCTCGACCAGGCCGTCCGCACGGTCGAGGCGGAGGCGCTCCGGCACTCCGAGGGACCGGCCCGGATGCGGTTGCAGGCCGTGCAGTACATGTGGGAGGGCATCTACGGCGAGATAGCCACACCCGGCCGCTCCGAGCGGCTCGCCGACCTCGCCCGCCCCTTCACCGGCCGCGACAACTCCGAACGCGCCCTGCTCATCCTGCGCGCCTTCGACGCCATGACCCATGGCGAGAACGCCGCGGAGGTCATCGAGTACTGCGACCGCGCCCTCGTCAACGAACGGCTCGCGCCCGGTCTCGGCTGGACGGACGCCGAGTGGGGCATCGAACTGCTGATGATGCTCGGCAGCAGCTACGCCTACGCCGACCGGCTCGACCGCGCCGAGAGCCTGTTCACCGAAGCGCTCCGCGCCTACACCACCGCCGGCTGGAGCGGCGGCCATCTCGCGCTCGCCAACGCCTTCCTCGGCATGGCCCACCGCAGACGCGGCCGGCTCCGCGAGGCCGAGGAGGTGCTGCGGGAATCGCTCCGGCTCGCCGAGCGCGTCGGCCGACGGCTGCCGCTGCACTGGTCGGCCACCTGCGGACTGGTCGACACCCTGCTCGCCCGCGGCCATGTCGACGAAGCCTGGACGATCGCCGAACGCTACGGCTTCTCCCCGCCCTACCCGACCACGATCGTGCTGCCCGACCCGCGCACCGTACGAGGCAGGCTGCTGCTCGCCGTCGGCCGCACCAAGGAGGGCGTCAACGAACTCGAAGCGGCCGAGAAGGCGGCAGCGGCACGCGGCGGCCACAACCCGGTGCTCGCGCCCTGGACCGCCGAACTGGCGCTGGCCCTCGCCACCGAGGACCCGGCCCGTGCCGCCCGGCTCGCCTCCGACGCCCGCCGCCAGGCCGAGCACTTCGGCACCGACACCGCGATCGGCGAGGCCCTGCGCTGCGCCGCCGCGCTGGAGACCGGCCAGCGCAAGGTCCGCCTCGCCGCGCAGGCGGTCACCTATCTGGCGTCCTCACCCTGCCAGTACGAGCATGCCGAGGCCGTCGTGGACCACGGCATCGCCATCCGCTCCGCCCCGCAGATCGAACAGGGCCTGACCCTGGCCCACTCCTGCGGCGCGGACGGCCTGGTGCAGCGCGCCGAGACGGCCCTGCTCGCCCTGAAGCCGACGAACGGCAACTTCCCGGGCTGAGGCACCCTCGGGCGGCCCCCGGCGGGGCGTGGCCCCTCCGGGGGCTGCCCCAACGCCGTCGCTTCCGGCGGGGCCGCCGCCGGGCGCCGTCCCCCTCCGGTGGGACCGCGCCGGGGGCCGTTTCAACGCCGTCGCTTCCGGCGGGCCGCGCCTGGGCCGCCCCCTCCGCCGGAGCATCGCCGGAGGCCGCCCCAACGTCGCCGCTTCCGGCGGGGCCCCGCCAAGTGCCGCCCCTCCGGCGGGGCCGTGCCGGAGGCCGCTTCAACGCCGTTGCTTCTGGCGGGACACTGCCGGGGGCCGCTTCGACGCCGCCGCTTCGACGCGGCCACCTCGACGCCGCCGCTTCCGGCGAGGCTCCGCCGGGGCCGTCCCAACGCCGCCCCATCCGGCAGGGCATGCCGGAGCCCCTCAACGCTGTCGCCTCCGGCGGAGCCGCGCTGGGGGTCGTCCCAAGGCCGTCGCTTCGGGAGCCGCGCTGGGGGCTGCCCCGACGCCGTCGCTTCGGGCGGGGTACCCCCGTGCCGCTTCGGCGCTGTGGTTTCCGGTCGGGCTCGCCTGGGCCGCTTCAGCGCCGTGGTTTGAGGCTGGTCCCGCGCCGGGGTCGCTTCCCTGCCCGTCTCTCCGGCAGGGCACCGCTGAGGGTCGTCCCAGCACGGTCGCTTGCGGCGGGGTGCCGCCGGGCCGCTTCAGTGCCGTGGTTTCCGGTCGGGCTCTGCCGGGGCCGCTTCAATGCCGTCTCTCCGGCAGGACACCGCTGGGGTCGTCCCAACACCGTCGCTTCCGGCGGAGCCACGCTGGGGGCCGCCCCAACGCCGTCGTTTCCGGCGGGGTACCCCCCGTGCCCCCTCACCGCCGTCGTTCCCGGCCGGGCCGCACCGGGGCCCCTTCAACGCCGCCCCCTCAGGCAGGACACCACCAAAGGCCGCCCAACCCCGCCCCCTCCGGCAAGTCACCCCCGAAGGAACCCCCTCCCGCCAGGCGTCCCGCTCACCCCACCGTCCCCGCCTCCGCCGTCCAAGCCTCCGCCCCCGCTACCCCCGCCGCCCCGCCTCCTCCCCCGCCCCCTCCTCCGCCAGCACCCGCTGAGCCGTAGTGAACGCCGAGTTCGCTGCCGGGACCCCGCAGTACACCGCCGTCTGGAGCAGGACCGCGCCGATCTCCTCCGGGGTGAGGCCGTTGCGGCGGGCCGCGCGGACGTGCATGGCGAGTTCGTCGTAGTGGCCGTGGGCGACCAGCGCGGTCAGGGTGATCATGCTGCGCTCGCGGCGGCTGAGCGTGGCGTCGGTCCAGATCTCGCCCCAGGCGTAGCGCGAGATGAAGTCCTGGAAGCGGGCGGTGAACGGGGTCTGCCGGGTCTGGGCGCGGTCCACATGGGCGTCGCCGAGGACCTCCCGACGTACCTCCATGCCCCGCGGGGCCGGGCCGGTGAGATGGGTGCGGAGCGCGGCCAGCACCGCCTCGGGGCACTGCGCGGGCGCCAGATGGGAGGCGCCAGGGAGTTCCACCAGCGCCGCGCCCGGCACGGCGTCCGCGATGTCCCGCAGATGCGCGGGCGGTGTCGCCGGGTCCTCGCGCCCGGCGATCAGCAGCGCCGGGGCGGTGATCCCGCCGAGCCGGTCCCGCAGATCGAACGCGGCGAGCGCGTCGCAGCAGGCCGCGTACGCGTCCGGGTCGGCGTCGCGGTGGTCCCGGACCAGCCGGGGCACCGTGAAGCCGTCCGTGAACCAGCGCGCGTCCGCGCTGTCGGCGAGCCGGTCGAGCCCCTCGGCCCGGACCCGCGCGGCCCGCTCCCGCCAGGGCCGTTCCCCGTTGAAGTGCGCGGAGGTGCAGATCCCGGCGAGGGAGGTGATCCGCTCGGGGTGGTGCACGGCCAGATGCAGTCCCACCGCCCCGCCGAGCGACACCCCGGTGTAGGCGAACCGGTCGATGCCCAGGGCGTCCGCGAGCGCCAGCACCAGCGCGGCCAGGTCGCCGACCGTCGCCCCGGCCCGGATCAGCTCCGGTGCCGAACCGCCGTGGCCGGGCAGGTCCCAGCGGACCACCCGGTGGGTGACCGACAGCTCGGGCGCGACCCGGTCCCACAGCGCGTACGACGTCCCCAGCGAGGGTCCCAGCAGCAGCGGGGGAGCGGAAGCGGACCCTTCCGTACGGTGGTTGAGCAGGGTCACGGTCGCTCCAGGGCTCGGTCGGTGAGGGCTCCGGCGGAGCCGGTGTAGTGGGCGGGGTCGAGATCGGCGCCGGACAGCTCGGGCGCCTCGTCCAGCGGCCGTCCCTCCGCCGCCAGCCGGGTGAGCAGTTCTTTCGCGGCGGCCCGGCCCAGGGTCGCGGCCAGTTCGGCGGAGAGCCGCTCGGAGACGATCGCCCCGCGGGTCAGCGCCAGATGCTCCCGCATGGCGTCCGGCCGCACCCGCAGCCCCTCGGCCAGTTCGGCCGCGTCCCGGGCCGCCCCGCCGGTCAGCCGCAGCAGTTCCCGCAGCGGCTCCCACTCGGCGTGCCAGGCCCCGGCCGGCCGCTCGTCCTCGGCGACCAGCGACCCGTACAGCACCGCGGCGAGCTGCGGCGCCCGCCGCGCCGCCGCCACGATCAGCGTGGACCGTACGGGGTTGGACTTGTGCGGCATCGCCGACGAGCCGCCGCCCCCGCCCTCGGCGACCTCCGCGATCTCGGTCCGCGACAGGGTCAGCACATCCACCCCGAGTTTGCCCAGCGCCCCCGCCGTGAAGGCCAGCGCCCCGGCCAGATCGGCGACCGGGGTGCGCAGGGTGTGCCAGGGCAACTCGGGTGCCTCCAGGCCCAGTTCACGGGCGTACGCCTCCGGCAGCGCGGCCGGGTCGGTGGCGCCGTACGCGCCGAACGCGGCCAGCGTCCCCGCCGCGCCCCCGAGCTGCGCGGGCAGCGACTCCCGTACCGTCGTCAGCCGGTCGCGGGCGTCCAGCACCAGCGACCGCCACCCGGCGGCCTTCAGCCCGAAGGTGGTCGGCACGGCGTGCTGGGTGAGGGTGCGGCCGGGCAGCGCGGTGTCCCGGTGCGCGGCGGCGAGCCGGGCCAGCGCCCCCGCCGTGCGCTCCAGATCGGCGAGGACCGGGCCGAGGGTGCGGTGGGCGACCAGCATGGCCGCCGAGTCCAGGATGTCCTGGCTGGTCGCGCCCCGGTGGACATACGGCCCGTACTCGGGGCCGACCGCCGCCGTCAGATCGGCCACCAGCGGGATCACCGGGTTGCCGCCGCCGCGCGCCCGCGCCGCGAGGGACGCCAGATCGAAGCGGGCGGCGTCGGCGGCACCGGTGACCGCTGCCGCCGCCCCGGCCGGGACGAGGCCCAGCGCGGCCTGCGCCCGGGTCAGGGCCGCCTCGGCGTCCAGGAGGGCCTGGAGGTAGGCCGGGTCACCGGTGGTGGCGGCGGCGGGGGAGCCGGACCAGCCGGGGGCGAGCAGATCGCCGGGGGAGGGGGAGGGAGTGGGGTATGCCGCTGATGTCACCTGAACTCCAGGAAGACCGTCTCGCCCTCGCCCTGAAGGCGGATGTCGAAACGGTAGGCGCCGGGGCCCTCCGGGCGGGCGATCAGCGTGTCCCGGCGCGTGTCGGGCAGCGCCGACAGCAGCGGGTCCGCGGCGAGTGCCGCCTCGTCGCCGGGCAGATAGACCCGGGTGAACAGATGCACCAGCAGCCCCCGCGCGAACACGCACACACTCAGGTACGGGGCACTGCTCCCGCGCGCGCCCGGCCGGAGTGTCCGTACGTACCAGTGGCCGTCCGCGTCGGTCTGGACGCGGCCCCAGCCGGTGAACTCGACCCCGTTGCGGCCCGCGTAGCCGCCGGAGGCCGCGTCCCGGCGGATCGAACCGTCGGTCCGGGACACCCGGCCGTCCGGGTCCGGGCCCCAGATCTCCACGAGGGCGTCGGGCAGCGGCTGCCCCTCCCCGTCCGTCACATACCCGCGCACGGTGATGGTGTCGGGATGCCCGAGCGGCGCGATCTCCGCACCGCCGGTGAACGGCAGCGCGTAGCCGTAGAACGGGCCGACCGTGTGCGACGGGGTCGGCAGCACCTGCTCGGGGCGGCCGGTGTCGATCTTCGTCATGGTGGTCAGCGTCCTTCTTCGATCCAGGTGGCGTCCGGGCCGTCGAGGACGATGTCCCAGTGGTAGCCCATAGAGAACTCCGGCACCGACAGACCGTGGTCGTAGGTCGCGACCAGCCGCGCGCGGGCCGCCTCGTCGGTGACGGACTGGAGGATCGGGTCGTAGGGGAAGAGCGGGTCGGCGGGGAAGTACATCTGGGTCACCAGCCGCTGGGTGAACGCCGTCCCGAAGAGGGAGAAGTGGATGTGCGCCGGGCGCCAGGCGTTGTCGTGGTTGCGCCAGGGGTAGGGGCCGGGCTGCACGGTGGTGAACTTGTAGGTGCCGTCGGCGCCGGTGAGGGTGCGGCCGAAGCCGGTGAAGTTCGGGTCGAGCGGGGCGTCGTGCTTCTCGCGCTGATGCGCGTAGCGGCCGGCCGAGTTCGCCTGCCAGATCTCGATGAGCTGGCCGCGTACCGGGCGTCCGCCCTGGTCCAGCAGTCGGCCGGAGACGGTGATGCGCTCCCCGATCGGCTCCCCGCTGTGCTGGATCGTCAGATCGCTGTCGCTCTCGGTGATGTCCCGCTGCCCGAACGCGGGCGAGGCCAGCTCCACCAGCTCCGGGTCCTGGCGCACATCGATCGCGACCGGCGGCTGCTTGGGGTGCCGCAGGGCCGAGGACCGGTAGGGGGCGTAGTCGCGGCGCGGCTGGTGCTCGACCGGGGCGCCGTCGGCGAGCCCCTTCTCGTAGGCGGAGCGCAGGGCCGCGATCTCCTGGTCGATGTCGTGCTGGGTGAGGGTCATGGTGGACGGCTCCTAGCGTTCCAGGACGAGGGCGAGGCCCTGGCCGACGCCGATGCAGAGGGTGGCGATGCCGGTGCCGGAGCCGCGGCGGGCGAGCTGGTGGGCGACGGTCCCGGCGAGCCGGGCGCCGGACGCGCCGAGGGGATGACCGAGGGCGATGGCCCCGCCCTGCGGATTGAGGACGGCCGGGTCGAACTCCGGCCACTCGGCGACACAGCCGAGGACCTGTGCCGCGAACGCCTCGTTCAGCTCCAGCACCGACAGATCGGCGAAGTCCCGGCCCGCCCTGCGCAGCGCGCGCCGCACGGCCTCGACGGGCGCGAGCCCGAAGTAGTGGGGTTCGGTTGCGGACACTCCGGTCGCGCTCACCCGGGCGAGCGGTTCACGGCCGGTGGCCGCGAGGCCCTCCTCGTCGGTGAGGAGCAGCGCGGCGGCCCCGTCGTTGAGGGGTGAGGCGTTGCCGGGGGTGACGGTCCCGTTCGCGGTGCGGAACGAGGGCCTGAGCCTGGCCATGGCGGTGAGCGAGGCATCGGCGCGTACCGATTCGTCGGCGCTGACGACGACGGGGTCGCCCTTGCGCCGGGGGAGGGTGACCGGGGCGGTCTCGGCGTCGAACAGTCCGGCCTCTTGCGCGGCGGTGGCTTTGCGGTGGCTGGCGAGGGCGTACTCGTCCTGCTGTTCGCGGCTGATCTTGTGCTTGTCGGCGATGAGTTCGGCCGATTCGCCGAGCGGGATCGTCCACTGCGGGTCCATTCCGGGGTTGGTCATCCGCCAGCCCAGGGTGGTCGAGTACAGCTCGGTGTGCCCGGCCGGGAACGGCTTGTCGGACTTGGGCAGTAC